>JAEZNF010000270.1 GCA_023441845.1 Bacillota bacterium
ATATTCACTGTATGCAGGATTCTGAAGCACCATTCCATACTTTGTATTGAGGTATTTATTTGCAGAATCAAGAGCCTTTAATGCTTTTCCGCTCTCAACTCCGATTCCTGCCATTACGCAGAATCCCTGAGGTTCAATAAATATCTTACCTTCTTCATTTTCACTGCTTCCGACTTTATTTCCATAATAGTCGTAAGCACGCAAGAACCACTCTTTATCATACCCTTCAGTTTCAACACATTTTGCCATCTTCTCAACTTCTGCCATAACATTTTTGCTCTTCTCCGGGTTATTCAGCTTATCGTAGAGTTTTGCAAATTCTTTTCCGATATATACGAACATACCGCCAATAAACACAGATTCAGCGGTCCTGCCAGTCTTGTTTCCGCATGTCTGGAATGATTCGTCCGGATTGGCTGAGAAGCAGTTAAGGTTAAGACAGTCATTCCAGTCGGCTCTTCCTATCAAAGGCAGTCCATGAGGTCCTAAATTGTTTAATGTATAGTTAAATGACTTTTCCAAATGCACCATTAAGGTAGCTGTATTATTTACATTACAGTCAAACGGTACGCTTTCTTCAAGTATGGAAAAATCTCCTGTTTCCTTAATATAGGCAGTAGTAGCAAGAATTAACCACAAAGGATCGTCATTAAATCCTCCGCCAATCTCGTTATTACCCTTCTTCGTCAGAGGCTGATACTGATGATATGCACTTCCGTCTTCAAACTGGGTTGACGCTATATCAATTATTCTCTGACGTGCTTTTTCCGGTATTTGATGTACAAAGCCCAGCAAGTCCTGATTGGAATCTCTGAAACCCATACCTCTTCCGATACCTGTTTCAAAATATGATGCGCTTCTTGACATGTTAAACGTAACCATACACTGGTACGGATTCCATATATTAACCATCCTGTCAAGCTTCTCATCATTCGACTTTATGGTATACTTGGAAAGCAGGTTGCTCCAGTGAATTTTTAATGCTTCAAATGCCTTATCTACAGCACTGTCATCCTTGTACTTTTCTATTACCTTATGAGCTTTTTCTTTGTTAATAATGCCTTTTGATGCCCATTTTTCTTCATTCTCGGCATAATCAATATATCCAAGTACAAATATAAATGTCTTTTCTTCCTGAGGATTAAGGCTTATATTAATACCATGAGATGCTATCGGATTCCAGCCTGTAGCTACAGAATTGCGCGATTTGCCCTCTGCTACAACTTCTGGTTCGTGAAGTCCGTTAAATTGTCCAAGGAATGAATCCCTGTCTGTATCATAACCATCTATAGGCTGGTTTACACTGTAAAAAGAATAGTGGTTTCTTCTTTCCCTATAGTCGGTTTTATGATAGATCGTACTGCCTTCAATTTCAACAGCACCAATACTATAGGTTCTCTGGTAGTTTGTCATATCATCATAAGCATTCCAGAGGCAAAATTCAATAAATGAAAACATCTTGATATTTTTATTTTCACTGCTTAAATTTTTAATCTTTACTCTATGTATTTCGGCATTATCCCCTATGGGTACCATATACAATACTTCTGTCTCTATTTGGTCCTTAATGCTTTTTATTTTTGTATATCCCATACCATGTCTGCATTCATAACTGTCAAGATCTTTTTTGACAGGCATCCATGTCGGCGAGTAATACTCCTTGCCATTATTAATATATAAGTAACGGCCGCCATTATCAATCGGTATATTATTATACCTGTATCTTGTCAATCTTCTGAGCCTGGCATCCTTGTAGAAACAATAGCCGCCTGCAGTGTTTGATATTAATCCGAAAAATTCTTCACTGCCTAAGTAGTTTATCCAGGGATATGGAGTTTTTGGCGTATTAATTACATACTCCCTGTTCTTATCGTCAAAGTACCCAAATTTCATCAGTATTATGCTCCTTTTTTGTATTTTTGCATCACATCCTTATAGAAACCGAACTCTAAAATTAACTTTATTCCGGCCGGAAAAATCCCTACTGCCAAATTTTTCCGGCCCGGGTGTATGGGCAAGCAACGCAGCAAAGCGTAGTAACCAGCCCCAGAATAAATTAAGGCACAGAGTTCGTTATCTTTTTAGATAAACAACAATAAAATTAAATTTATTCAGCGCTCAAAAAAGCGTTAAAGCATCACTATTTTTCGCTACTTAATATTATAAGGTATAAAGTTATTTATCCTTAGTGATGAACAATTCTATCTAGTATTATAACTTAAAACAATTCAAAAATATACTTTTACCTACAAAAAGACCATTATAAGTTGACGATTAATACATTGAACCTTATAACAGCCTTATATTGTATATTATTAAATTTATGATATCCGCTGTTATAGACAGGCTACTTTATATCAATAGCTCTTCCAGTACTCGGAAAGCGGTAATCCGCTTAATCCACATGTACTAGAATTCTTGTAATTAAAGCGCCTCATCTTTTAATGGAAAAACTTGGCTCTTATCCGGATAAAATATCATTGCCGGGTATAAACACCTAATATTGAATCAATCAATATTAGGTTGTTTAATAAATTTCCCCATTAATCACAACTAAAGTATAAATCTCCTTTTTACTAAATAAACCAGGTTTTGCAACTATAAATAGTTTTGCAATTTTATTCTTTAACTGCACCGGCAGTAAGACCACCGATTATATATTTTGAACAAAACAGGAAAACAATCATTATAGGCAACATGGAAAGCGCTATACAAACGTTTACTGCACCATAGTCATTCTGGTAAGTTCCTTTTGATAAGGCTGTCCAGAGAGGCATGGTATAATTAGACTCAGAACCTAAAATCAAAAGCGGCAGCAGGTAGCTGTTCCATGAAGTAATAAATGTAAATATTGACATTGTAGCAATTGATGGAATTATCATTGGGATTACAATTCTGTTGAAAATTCTGAATTCTCCGCATCCGTCAATTCTTGCCGACTCCATAACAGAATCGGGAACCGTCTGCTGAATATAGTATCTTACAAAGAAAACGATTGTTGCACTAGCAATAGCAGGTATTATTAATGCAAGAAGGTTGTCTCTTAAATGGAGCTTATTACAAACATCAAAAAAACCGACCAACGCTATCTGCGGAGGTATAATTAATGACATTAGCACTACAGCAAACAAAGTCTCTTTGCCTTTAAACTTATACTTAGCAAAACCAAACGCAGTCATAGCACCAAAATATGCTGCAAGCAAAGTAGCAAATACAGCAACTATAAGACTGTTCTTAAAACCGCTCCAAATCGGCACAAGCTTAATCATTCTACCGTAATTGTCAAAAAATGCTGTTCCAGGTAAAAGACACAATTGCTGTGCTACCATATCATTTGTTTGCGTACTGTTCATAATCATTATATAAAACGGTATGAAACAAATAGCGGCCAATACAGTAAAAAATATATAAGTAAGTATATTAGTTACTGATATGTTCTTTTTCTTTTTTACAACTTTAAAATTGCTGTTTAAATTTTTTGCAGTGGCCCCACTATAGTTTGCACTATAGCTCATTTTATTCACCCCTAATTCTTATTAAACTTTTCCCATATTTTTGTCTAACAACTTGAATGCCAACCCAGCAAATACAAGTATTACCAAAAACATACCGACATAGATAGTCGCACCGTAACCGTAGTTGTAGTTCTTAACCATCATGTTATACATGTAGTTTACCATAGTATATGCTTTGTCCATAGGAGCTCCCGATCCGCCTGTTATAACATAAGGAACGTCAAACATTGCCAGACCTCCGATAACAGAAGTAACAATATTGTAAATGATACTTCCTTTAATGCTTGGCAGTGTAATCCTCCAGAATGTCTGCCATCTGTTTGCTCCATCAACACGTGCTGCTTCATAAATATCGTCTGGAATCGCTTTTATGCCGGACATGAATATAATCATACTATATCCAAACCACATCCAGAATTGAATGAAAGAAATAGTAAAACGTGTAGCAGTAGGATCCTGAAGCCAGTTGAAATTCTCTGTTAAGACATTCAAGCCAACTAATATCTTGTTCAAAGAACCGGTTTGCCAGTCCATTATATAATAGAACAAAACACCAACTGACGCCATTGTTACAAGGTTAGGCAAATAATAAATTGCCCTGAAAAAACCTTTTCCCTTAATGGTTGAAAAATTATCAGCCAATATGGCAGCGATAATAACTGCAAATACCATCTGAGGCACTACATTAAAGAAATATATAAAAAACGTATTTGCAATAGTCTGGTAAAACAGTCCGTCTTTAAGTAATTCGGCAAAGTTCGCAAGTCCTATAAATTCTGCAGCTGTCGTTGAACCGTCCCATTTAAAGAAGCTCATTACTACAGTAAACATCATCGGATAAATATTAAATATTAACAGTGTTATAAAAAAAGGAGCGGTAAAAATATAGCCAAAATGACCGTATTTATCTCCTGCTTTTAATTTTTTTAACAAGGTTCCCCCTCCTACTATCATTATTAATTGCGCCCTATTAACCCTTTTGGGTTAATAGGGCGCATAAGCTTAGTAGATTATTCTACAGTGATATCTTTTAAGTTCTGTTTAACTTTTGTCTTCAACTGTGATATAACATCATCCTTGGATTTAACTTTACCTGCGAGGTAGGACTTCATTATATCGTTGAATGCGTTTTCAATTGTATCATCGTACTGAGTTAATACAGCACCGTTTATAGATCCAACCAATGGTTCATAGAATTTGAAGAGGTTTTGACCCATGATTGCATCATCTACATCAGTTGCAGTTGATTTTTCTTTGAGCAATGACAAGCTGTTTGGAATATCTCCAGTCTGCTTGTTCCATTCTTCCATATGTGCCTTGTCAGATGTCCACCATTTGATGAATTCCCAAGCCAATTCAGGTTGAGCAGCTTTTTCATAAATACCATACCATGTGCCGCCCCAGAAGTAGTTGAACGGACCTTTAGCGATTGACCATCTTCCGCCGTCTTTAGCTTTTGGATCGTTTGAACCGATTATCCACGGCACGCCCCATGTAGGAACAGTCCAACACATTGCCTGCTCGTCAGCTGCTATAGCTGAAGACCATCCTGGTGACCAAGCATCGAAACCAGATTCATACTTGTTGTCTCTCATTTCTTTTGAGAATTCAATTAAATCAATAACTTTCTGGTCTATGCTGAGCTTATTGTCAACTACCCAACCAGCGTCACGTCCACCGAGAGCTATCTTCTTCATTTCTTCCCAGCTTGGGAACAATGCAACTTTTCCACCGCTAGCTTCTTTTAATTTTTTAGCAGTTTCAAGAATCTTATCCTGGCTTGAAAGCATATCGCCTATTTCTGCTGCGTCATCAGTACCGAGGTATTTCTTAGCAACAGCTTTTTTGAAACCGATACCACCTGCAGTAACCTGATGTGATAAAGCTCTTACTACACCAGTAGTATCTGTACCAACATCAATTGTGTACTTAGCCATGTCACCGCTAACTGTTTTAGCTTTTTCAGTGAGGTCAACCCATCCGCCTTTGAGTTCAACAACTCTCTTAACGAATGCTGATTCAGCTGTGAATATGTCAGGAACGCCTGATCCGGATCTTACAGCTGAAGTGAGTTTGTTGATATACTGTTGGTCTTTGTCAGGTATAACCGTAACCTTCAAATCAACATTTTTGTAAGTAGACTCGAAAGACTTCTCAATGTTTGGAGCTTCGTCCTTGTTGAAGTGCCACATAGTGAGCTCGCCTTTGAATGACAACGGATCTACTGCTGTTTCAGATGGAACAACAGATGCCTCCGGAGATGCTGGAGCTGATACCTCAGCTGATGGTGATGCTACTGGTTCTTCTTTCTTATTGCAGCCAGCAAATATTCCAGCTACCATAAAGACACATACCACTAGAGATAATACCTTTTTTGACTTTTTCATTTCTTTTCCTCCTTCTATGTAATTGGGTATTTATATTAAGTCTGCGCATGAATAGTATAACTATACACACACATATTAATATCGAAATAAAGCGTTCCAATGTCCATATATCAGGCACTTTTCTGTTTTTAGCTCTTACGTTATAATCTTAAATCTCATGATAAAATATGTCAAGGTATTATTTTGCTCAAAAGCTAACCAGTAAATTACGCAAATAACAGAACAGTGCAATTTTTTTCACATTTTGATATATCTTTTGTTTTAAGCAACGACTTGCCCAGGATCTGCAAATAACTGACCCTTTAGCAGTATAAAATTAGCACATAATATAAATAAGTTAAATCCCTATTGTCAATTTCAATTTTCACACCATCTTCATCTATTTTATCATTTTTGTCTAAAAGCATAGCTTCCAAAATAGATTTTACTAAAAATATTGTTAATTGTCACTAAAAAAATTTATTTTTAATAAAAATATTCTACTCCATATATATTAATTTATTTTTCAATATAATATTTATACAAAATAATTTACTTTATTAACATCATTTTTAGAAATAAAATTTTAAAAATGATATAAACTAAAGATATATTTAAGATAAACAGCTTTATACCTTTAAATAATAAGTAGCGAAAAATAGTGATGCTTTAACACTTTTTGAGAGGTGGATGAATTTAATTTTAAAGTTGTTTATCTATATTATATATTAATAAGAATAAGGTTTTAAGGGAGGTAATTTTATGGGATTTCTCGATTTATTTTTTAAGCGAAGCGGAGTAGGTTTTATCAATAATCGTAACTTCCGTCCCGAAGACCCTGAATTGAATAAATTCATTACCTTCAATGAGGAATATTCAAAAGAATTGGCTTTAAAAGCATCACAAACAGAGTCTGTTAATTTTTATTCCAATAACGGAGTACAGCTTTCAGAAGTAAAAGAAACTCCAAATGTGCTTAAACTGACCTACAGTGGTCTTTTAGCACGTAACGGAGCAGGTGAGATATATTCGGTTATTGGCTATGGTGATAATCAGTCCTGGGAGGATACAAACTATTTCCCTATGAATAAGGTTGATTCGCAAACATTTGAATTGGTATTTCCTATCAATAAAACCGGTAATATTAATATAGCTTTTAAGGATGGCTTTAACAACTGGGATAACAACTCGGGCAATAACTATTCCTTCTTTAACGGAGATTATAAAGGTAGCCATTAGGCTACCTTTTTTAAATTGATTACTGGTTTTCATTATTGTTGCTTTGGATATTTACCGCAAGGCGGCTTATTTTACATGCCTTCTATATTACTTAAGCACTTTAATTCGTTTTACGTTCTCCGGTAACGCCTTAAGTTATGGTAATTTTTTGCAGTTACAACATAGTAATGAGCAATTTTTTACATGTTTTTATCGAATACTTCATTAAACAAGAATGTTTCCATAATTTTTATACGATATATAGCTTGTGCCTTTATAAAAATTTCTGCTAATTCTCAGCCATTTGCATTTCCTGCCACTGTTGTTTGCTTATTAAAACCTGTCTGGGCTTACTGCCTTCAAATCTTCCTACTATTCCTCTTGCTTCCATCTGGTCTATAATTCTTGCAGCCCTGGCATATCCTACTTTAAACTTTCTTTGAATAAGTGAAACCGAGGCCTGTCCGGCATCAATTACCAACTCAATAGCCTGGGGCAGCAGATTGTCAT
>JAEZNF010000274.1 GCA_023441845.1 Bacillota bacterium
CACAAAGGCCGTGTGCTTTATTGAAAAATGTTAAATATAAAGGTGCTTTAAATATAAATCAGGAAAAATGCAGGAAGTGTAAAATGTGTATGTCGATTGGTTGCCCGGCCCTGGTCAATTTGGGCGATAAGATTGAGATAAACGAGGCCTTGTGCGTAGGCTGTGAGCTATGTACAAAGCTGTGCAATTTTAACGCTATTGAAAAGGCTGGTGATTCGATTGAATAAGATAAATATTATGATAGTGGGTGTTGGCGGTCAGGGTACCTTGCTTGCCAGTAAAATACTTGGAAATGTCGCAATGAAAAAGAACTATGACGTAAAGGTTTCCGAGGTCCATGGAATGGCACAGAGGGGAGGCAGCGTTGTAACTTATGTCAAGTTTGCCGATAAAGTGTATTCTCCTATTATAGAAAAGGGAGAAGCCGATATAATCCTTGCTTTCGAAGAGCTTGAAGCATTGAGGTGGATTGAGTATTTAAAGGAAAATGGAAAAATAATCATAAATCAGCAGGTAATTAATCCGATGCCGGTAATTATCGGTAAGGCAAAATATCCTGAAAATATTGTAGAAAAAATAAAAGCTGCCGTTAATAATACCGTAGCTGTTGATGCTCTTCCAATAGCAAAGGAATGCGGCAATATAAAAGCCTTAAATGTCGTACTTTTAGGGTTACTTGCAAAATCAACATCAATAGAAAAGGATATTTGGATAGAAGCTATAAGGGAAGTGGTTCCCCAGAAGTTTTTGGATGTAAATCTTAACGCTTTTGAAGCAGGTTACGAGTTAAAAAATTAAAGTATTTATATTAAAGGCCTATTTTTTGCTTTTGTGTGGGGCGGTTTTCCGTAATCCCTGAAAGCTTTCCTTGCGGGAGGAAAAGGATGAAGCGCTTTTAGTGTTTTATCTGTAGTTGGGCTTTAAATTTAGATAAATATAGAAACTAAATTTAAAGGAGGGTTTTTATGCAGTATTGGAATTCAACCTATGAATGTATGTCATGGGAGGAAATGAGAAGGGTTCAGTCCGAAAGACTTGTAAACACTGTAAACAGGGTGTATCACAATGTGCCTTTTTATAGGGAAAAGATGCAGAAGAAGGGTATTGAGCCTGGTGATATAAAGTCGGTGGACGATTTAAAAAATCTGCCGTTTACCTATAAGCAGGACCTGAGGGATACGTATCCGTATGGCCTTTTTGCAACGCCTTTAAGTGAAATTATCCGTATACATGCATCATCCGGTACAACAGGCAAAAAGACTGTTGTCGGATATACCAGAAAGGATATTGACACCTGGGCTGAGGTTATGGCAAGAACGCTGGTATCTGCGGGCGGCAGCAAGGAATCGGTTATACAGGTTGCATACGGTTACGGACTGTTTACAGGAGGACTTGGAGCTCACTATGGAGCAGAAAGAATAGGAGCTTCGGTAATCCCGATATCAGGCGGAAATACAAAAAGACAATTGGAGATAATGAAGGATTTCGGCACTACCATGCTGGCCTGTACCCCTTCTTATGCACTGTTTCTTGCTGAAGAACTCGAAGAAGCGGGAATTAAAAAGGAAGACCTAAAGCTTAAGTCGGGTGTTTTCGGCGCTGAGCCATGGTCGGCAAACATGAGAAGTGAAATAGAAGAGCGTCTTGGTATAACAGCCATTGACATATACGGCTTGAGTGAGATTATCGGCCCGGGCGTGGCTACTGAGTGTATGTGCAAAAGCGGTTTGCATATACAGCATGACCATTTTATACCTGAAATTATTAATCCCGAAACCGAAGAAGTTCTTCCACCCGGTGAAACAGGGGAAATTGTATTTACTACAGTTACAAAGGAAGGCTTGCCCTTAATAAGATACAGGACCAGAGACCTGTCTTCACTTAATTACGATAAATGCGAGTGCGGAAGAACAAGTGTTAGAATGAGCAAGGTAGCAGGAAGATCAGATGATATGCGTATAATAAGGGGAGTTAATGAGTTCCCGTCACAGGTAGAGAGCGTTCTTCTGGAAATCGGTGAAACTGCACCGCACTACATGCTTATTGTAGATAGGAAGGACAATCTTGATATTCTTGAAATACAGGTTGAGATGACACAGGGACTATTCTCGGACGAAGTTAAAAAACTTGAGGAAATAGAAGGAAAAATACGCAGGGAAGTAGAAAGTACACTTGGAATAAGTGCGAAAATAAGGCTGGTTGAGCCCAAAACAATTGCAAGAAGTGAAGGCAAGGCAGTAAGGGTAATTGACAAAAGGAAACTATAGGAGCGAGGGAGGGCTAATAATGCTGGTAAAACAAATTTCTGTGTTCCTCGAAAACAAGTCAGGGAGGCTTTATGAAGTTACAAAACTCCTTGGAAGTGAAGGTATTGATATTAGTGCACTTTCAATTGCCGATACTACGGATTTTGGTATCTTGAGGCTTATTGTGAGTGATCCTTTAAAAGCTGAAAAATCCCTTAAGGATAACGGGTTTACTGTTAGCATTACTGACGTTATTGCTATAGCCGTACCCGATAAGCCAGGGGGCCTGGCTTCCGCTTTAGAGATTTTAGAGAATGAATCCATAGGAATCGAGTATATGTATGCATTTGTCGGGAAAGCAACGGATGAAGCCATGGTAATTCTTAGAGTTGAAGAACCCGAAAAAGCTGTAAATACTTTAGGAAAGAGCGGAATAAAAGTCATGTCATCCCAATCCGTTTATGAATTGTAGAAGACAAAGTTTAGCAGTATTTGGAAAAATTAAAATAGTGTATTGATAATCAAAAGCCTTTCTTGATAGGATTGTTTATCTATTAAGAAAGGTTTTTTATTAGTGATGGTGGATAATTGATTATGATGTGAAAAAGTCGAATTATTATGAAATATTTTCTAGGATTTTGTTGAATTGTGTGTAATAATATACTATAGGTACAAACAAATAATTTCTCATGGGGGGTTTATATTGCTGCGAATTGTTTTATGTGAAGATAACAACAGAACATTAAACAATTTAGAAATAATAATAGAACGCATAATTGAGAAGAACCATATAAACGGGAAAATAGTTTTAAAAGCGGATAATCCCCGCACAGTTCAGGAATTTTTAAAGAATAACAGAGCATGTTTATTTATAGTGGACATTGATCTGAAAGCTCAAATTACCGGTTTAGATCTGGCTAAGGAAATCAGAGAAACAATTAATAATGCATACATAGTTTTTATTACAGGACATTTGGAATATGTTTTTAATTCTTTTAAGGTTAAACCTTTTGATTTTTTTCCCAAACCTGTTACTGAAGAGATAATAGAACAGTGCATTAAAGACGTTTACGACGATTATATTATTAACTTCAGTCATGAAAAGGACAAGGTTATTGAAATAAAATCGGGACAGGTAATTTACAAAATTAAAATTAACGATATAATATTAATTGAAAAGAACGCTTCAAGAACCATTATATATACTGCAACAAACTTGATTCAATGCAGTGAAAATCTGGAAAAAATCATCAGCATGATAAATGAAGAAAGCTTCATTAGGTGTCACAAGTCATTTATATGTAATAAAAGCTATATATCGGAAGTAAGGCTTAAAACAGGTGAAATAATCTTTGAAACAGGGCATTCATGTTTATTGGGGCGAAAGTATAGGAAGGAGTTTCAAAATGGAGTTTAGCGTCTTACACACAGTAACTACATTTGTATTAGTAATTAGCTGTTTGTCTATTTATATTTATATGATGTATATCATTTACGATTTAAAATTTACATATAAGCAGATTATTCTATATTTACTGTCATCAGGCCTAACAATAGGTATATCATCAGTTTTGCTTAATTATTTAGGCTATGAAAATATCAAAGCGATTGTTTTAATTCCTTTTTTAGTGATATTGACATATATTATATTGAGGTGTAATTGGGTAAGAAGTATTATACTTACCAGTTTGTACACTATAATTTTAGCATTTGCGGTAGCAGTAACAAACCTGATATTTTCATTTTTTGATATAAAAATAGATGTTTCTCCAAATAGTAATTATACAAACGTTATATACGCGTATATAACAGTATTGGTTATCCATTTATTTATTGCAGTTATTTTAAACTATTTCAAAACTTATATTGTCTTACCTAAAGAAGTAAAGGGAAAGTCATTCAAAAAAGTTGTCGCCAATTTGATTTTCGTTATTTTCATTTTAATTACAAACTTCAGCTATTACGACCTTGGCTATGCTGTTGAAAGGCCTCAGCTCTTCCTGAACATAATTCTAATACTTGCTTATTTTCTGTTTAGCATTTTTAATATAAACACATCTTTCCAGCTTGAATCTAAAAGGCAGGAACTTGAGTACCAGATATTTTATAACAATACACTTGAATCCATTATGAACAATTTGAGAAGGTTTAAACACAACTATAACAATATGCTGGCTGTAATCAACGGATATGTAATGGTAAAACGATGGGATGAACTTAAAAATTATATGAGCGAGATAGTTCATGAGGAAAAAAAAGAATCAGCTTTTAACTCTCTGATGCTTTTAAAGATCAGAAATGCCGGTTTATTCGGCTTGATAACAAACAAGCTCCAGTATGCCCTTGACAAAAATGTTGATCTTAATGTAGTGATAGAAGATGAAATTTCCGAGGTAGGTATTAAGATATCAGACTTGTGTGAGATATTGGGGATTCTTCTGGACAATGCTATTGAAGCGGCTTTTGAAAGTGAAGAAAAGCTGGTCAGGTTAATTATAAAGAGAATAGACA
>JAEZNF010000252.1 GCA_023441845.1 Bacillota bacterium
CAATAGGTGTATAGTCAATCTTAAAGTCAGATGTATGAACCACAACTCCAACAGGCGTATGTATCGCAAGTGCAACCGAATCGGCTATGCTGTGGGTGGAACGGATCAACTCCACCTTGAACACCCCCAGCTCAATGGTCTGGCCCTGAATCACGTTCTGTAAAATAACGTCGTTCAGCATCCCGTGCTCCTCAAGCTTATATTGTATAAGCCCCAAAGTAAGCTTCGTACCGAATACGGGAACATTTATATCTTTCAAAACATATGGAAGGGCACCAATATGGTCTTCATGCCCATGAGTAATAACTATACCTTTTACCTTATCCCTGTTCTTTGTCAAATAAGACACATCGGGAATAACCAAATCTATTCCAAGCATCTCATCTTCAGGAAAAGCCAATCCGCAATCTATAATTATTATGTCATCACCATATTCAAACGCAGTAATGTTTTTACCTATCTCCCCCAAACCTCCAAGGGGAATAATCTTTAGTTTCTTTTTATTTTTTGACACAACTAAACCTCCACATTAATGTTAACTTTAATATTATAGCATATTTCCTTAAAATATAAAGAGTTATGAACAATTTTAAGTAAATAAAATCACCATAACAACACTATACCGGCCCATGCAAATTATGCTCCAAGTCTAAAAACTCAAAGATTCAAAAGCTGCTCCTTTATACTTTTCATTTTCCAGCCCGATTTTATGCAATCCTGCTCTATTTCCTTATATACGTCCATCGTTTGTTCCGAAATTGTATCCCAGTTATAAATCCTGCGTACTTTTTCAAGGGCTTTTTTGCTCATATCCTCTGCTTTATCAGGATTAAAAAGCAGTTCTAAAATACAATCCCCCAAAGAATTGGCATTCCCGGTATAAGCCTTCATTCCGTCTATTCCGTGGTGCACAATCTCTCCTAAGCCCCCTGTGTCTGATACCACAACCGGAATATTTGCAACCATCCCCTCAAGGGCAACTATTCCGAACGGTTCGTATAGGCTCGGGAACACCGCAATATCCGAGCACTTATACAGCTTCAGCAAGTCTTCATCTCCTATATAGCCCGTAAAAAAGACCTTATGGTTCACACCCTTTGAAGATACCAGCCATCTAAGGTGTTCAAACTGCGGTCCTCTTCCTGCAATGATAAACTTGGTATCATAATAATGCTGAAGCACTTTCGGAACAGCATCAACCAGTATCTGCGCCCCCTTTTCGTTTACCAGACGTCCCACAAAGAAAACTATTTTTTCGTTGTCTGTTGCATAGCGCCTTCTAAACTCGTAATCCCTCTGATATCCGTTAAATTTATTCACATCCACACCGTTCGGGATTATTCTTATTTTGTCTTCCGGCAATGAAAATACGCTTTTTGCCTCGTTTCTCATATAATTGCTGTTTACTATTACCCTCCACGACTCATATGCAAGCCACCATTCAACACCGCTTATATAACGCTGAATATCGTTATGTAATCCCCAGTTTCTTCCCGACTCTGTCGCATGGAGTGTACATACCAGCGGAATTGAGTAAGAGTTTTTCAACGTTTTTGCAGCAAAAGCGACTATCCAATCATGAGCATGAATTATATCAAACTTTCCTGTTTCATTTATAAGCGCGTTCGCATGTCCCAAAAGAGCAAAGTTCAAATGTAAAACCCAATCCACAAAATTATAAGTACCTACATCATAAGAATGAACTCTATGAACATATACGTTTTTATCTTTTTCAATTTCCTTTGAGCCCGGTTCGCAATACGTTACAACATGAACCTCATTGCCCTTTTCTCCCAGTTTTTGTGCTAAATCGTATACAACTCTTGAAATTCCACCAACTATTCTTGGAGGATACTCCCAAGAAAGCATCAGTATGCGCATACAGCTCTCCTTTCAAAATATCAAGAAAATGATTTAATGAATACAATTGTCCTTCCATCTTGTCCGTCAATTACTGCAATTTTATCCTTTAATGAATATTCTGCAACGTTTCTCTATAATTTATGTGTTTTATTTTTGTTAACACCGACAGCAATAAAATGTCACTCACTCTATACATTCATTTAAATACTTTAATATACGTTATCTTTTACTGTATATTAATAAAATATCACCTTAATATTTTCTTTATTCTTTATAAAAATCCTTCTTTAGTATAAAATAAATTGTAATTATATTTGTATAAATATAATTTTTCATTTATGTATAAAAGGCAAACTAAATGCGAACTATTGTTATAGGAAATTTATATTAAAGATAATGAACTGTATGCCTTAATCATCTTTAGGCCGACAACTTGTACCAATGTGAATTATCTTTGGATTTCAATATCTAAAGATAAACAACTTTAAACCTTAAAATAACCATTGCTAAAATTAGCAATGCCTTAGTGCTTTTTGAGCAATGGATAAATTAATTATAAAGTCGTTTATCTTTATAGGGGAGGAACTGTCGTATGGACGATGTAAAACCCGGAAGTACATATGATTTACCTGATGCTTATGATAGAGACAGAATTGTATTGATTGCCAGAGATCCGTTCTGTCTGTTTACATACTGGGAAATTTCCAATAACCGGATAAATGATTTTTTAAATGAGCTTGGGCATGAATTATGGGAAAAATCGGTTCCGGTTTTGAAAGTAACCAATGCATCAAGAAACACCTTTTACTATATAACAATAAATGACCTGGCCAACAACTGGTATATAAACGTAGAAAACGACAACTGCCTTTATACCGTTGAATTCGGAAGGATGGTCTCTAGTAAGTTTTTCATATCGATAGAGTTATCGAACTATGCTCTAACACCGAGGCATAACATGTCTACCACTAAATCTGCCTACTTTGCAGA
>JAEZNF010000450.1 GCA_023441845.1 Bacillota bacterium
TAAAGCTCCATTAATGAGAACAGTACTTTTTAGACTTTCGGAAAATAAACATATTCTTGTTTTTGACATGCACCATATTATATGCGACGGCATCTCTACAGTTATTGCAGTCAGGGAATTTGCAGAATTGTATAGCGGAAAGGTTTTAAAGGATTTAACAATAAGGTACCGGGATTTTGTTTTATGGCACAATAACTTATTGAAGTCAGACATATTAAAAAAACAAAAGGCTTATTGGATGGACGTATTTTGTGGTAAGTTACCTGCTGGAGAAATTTGTACAGATTATCCGAGACCGCCCGTTAGGAGCATTGAGGGAGATAGAATTGAACTTGTGCTGTGTCGTGAGCTTACAGACCGGCTAAGGAAGTCTGCCGGTGATAACAATTGTACCATGTATATGATTTTATTGGCCATATATAATATAGTGCTTTCAAAATACTCGGGACAGGATGACATTGTAGTCGGAAGCGGTACTTCGGGCAGAATGCATCCTGATGTGGAAAGTTTGGCAGGTATGTTTGTCAACACGCTTATGATGAGAAACCAACCAAATGGATATAAAACATTTAAAGAGTTTTTAAACGAGCTAAGGGAAAATACATTAAAAGCTTTTGACAACCAGAGTTACCCATTTGAGAAGCTGGTAGAAGATTTGGCATTGGACAGGAAGATTGGAAGAAGACCTTTACATGATACTGTTTTTATGCTCCAGAATATGGATGATACTGAAATTTACATTGATGGGTTAAAGGTTACCTATAGGGAACCTGATTTAAAGATAGCGGAAGCAGATCTGTTACTTTATGCATATGAGAAAAACAATGATATTAACTTGAAATTTGTTTATTGCACGGCACTTTATAAGAAAGAAACTATTGATAAACTGGCAAAATATTATCTAAGGACAGCAGAACAAGTATCGATAAATGAAGACATTGTCATTAGAGATATAAAAATTCTTGATGATAATGAACGGGAGAATTTACTTTCAGGCATAGACAATAAAAGTATGGAAATAGTATTTGATTTTGACCTTGATTTTGACGAAGACATTTCGAAAGGGTGTGTAAAACAGCATGAATAAAAATATTATCTTTTCTCTGCCTGAGTTTGAAGAAGCAAAAGAATACTGGCTTGATAAGCTTTCGGGAAATCTCACGGAAGTAAGGTTCCCGGTAGACTATTTAGAAGCATCCGGCTGCGAAAAAGGGAACAGCAGGTTTGTTTTGGACAATGGGATAACAAATAGGCTGATTAATATGGGAAAAGGTCAGGATATAGCAATTTATACTGTATTAACGGCTATTTTGAAGGTTTTGATTTATAAGTATACAAACCAGAGTGATGTTATAGTTGGAGCTCTGCTATTTAGAGGGCCTGAAGAAATTTATGAGTATAACAGCAGGATATTGTTAAGAACCGGCATACAAAGTGAGCTTACTTTTAAGGAAACTCTTATTAATGTAAAAAAGTCGGTTACTGAAGGCCATGCTCACCAGCACTATCCGTTTGACAAACTATCGGAGCTTTTGCAGTTTGATGATGGTGTGCCGCATGTAAGGATTATTTCCGCTATGGAGAATATACATGATAAATGTAACATCGACGAAATCGCCGTTTTATCAGGCAATGACATAACATTCTCGTTTTTAAGAAATGAAGGTTGTATAGAACTGAATATTATGTACAACAAAAATTTGTACGCAGAAGGCAGCGTTAACAGGATTTTTGAGTGCTATAACAATATTATGTACCAGGCATTGTCAAATATAAACATCAGAATTGCAGATATTGAGCTTATATCGGAAGCAGAAAGAAATAAACTTAATACGGTGTTTAACAGCAGTTGTTCCGAAGACTCGGATGAAATGACTATTCAAAGGTTATTTAAGGAACAGGTTGAAAGGACTCCCGATAATATAGCGGTAAGCTGCTTTTCAGAATTAAACGGCGGCAGTATATATGAAAGTGTTACTTACAGGGAACTTGATGAAAAGTCTGACTATCTTGCAGGAGTATTAAGAGATAAAGGAGTTAGAGCCGGTAGTATTGTAGGGCTTATGCTTGAACGTTCAGTTGGGATGGTAATTGGCATAATGGGTATACTTAAAGCCGGAGGAGCTTACCTTCCTGTTGACCCTGAATATCCGGCTGAAAGAATAAATTTTTTATTGAGTGACAGTGGAGCGGGATTTCTGGTAACTCAACAAAAACTCATATCCGCAACAAGTTTTGAGGGTGAAATAATTGATATTGACGATCAAAGCATAAAAATGAGGGAAAATACGGAGCTTGACGAAATAAATTTACCGGAAGACCTGGCGTATATAATATATACCTCCGGTTCAACCGGAAAACCAAAAGGTGTAATGATAGAGCATAAAGGTGTAGTTAATTTTGCAAAATGGCGGATCAAGCAATACGGATATCATGAAAATGACATTACTCTACAGCTTATTTCTGCATCATTTGACGGTTTCGGAGCTAATCTGTATTCCAGCTTGTTATCGGGAGGCTGCCTTATTATTGTGGGCGGGAATAGTTACATGGACTTTAAACTTATCGGAAAAGTAATCTGTGATAAAAAAGTGACAAACATGAGCTTGGTTCCGTCAATGTATAGAGCCATTCTTGAGAGTTCAACCGAAAAGAACTTGGTATCACTAAGGTTTGTGGTGCTGGCCGGTGAAAAATCCGATGACGGTCTGGTGGAGTTAAGCAGAGTTATTTGTCCCGATACGGAACTGATAAATGAGTACGGCCCGACTGAAAATACCATAGCAACTACTTCCTTCATAGGAATGCATAAGGGAAAAACGTCAATAATAGGAAAGCCTGTATACAATCACACCGTACACATAGTTAATAAGGATTATAATCTTATGCCTGTCGGTGTACCGGGAGAACTGTGCGTATCGGGCAAGGGACTTGCCAGAGGGTATTTAAATGAACAAGGGCTTACAGATGAAAAGTTTGTTACAATCCCGGCTGCAAACGGCGGTATAAGAATATACAAAACGGGAGACATGGCAAAATGGCTTCCGGATGGGAATATAGAGTTTCTGGGAAGAATGGATGAACAAATCAAGATAAGGGGGTTCAGGGTAGAGCTTGGTGAAATAGAAAGCCGGCTCTTAAAATATGAATTTGTGAAAGAAGCTGTAGTTGTGCTAAAGGAAGATAAGAATGGCAGTAAAAATATTACCGCATATCTGACTTCCGATAAAGCAGTTAAGGTTGAAGAGCTAAGGGAACACTTGTCAAAGACGTTACCGGACTATATGATACCTGCGTTTTTTGTCCAGCTGGAAAAAATGCCTTTGATGCAAAACGGAAAAGTCGACAGAAAGATGTTATTAAAACATAGTGAGAACGTTAGAACGGGTGAACAATATTCAGCTCCAGGAAATAATATTGAAAAGAAAATAGCGGATATATGGAAGCAAGTGATAGGTGTAGACAGGGTGGGAGTAAACGATAGGTTTATTGACATAGGCGGCGATTCCATGAAGGCAGTCCGGATATCGATGGAATGTGAAAAGCAAGGGATTAAACTATCCGTTACAGATATATTTTCCTATAGAACAATTTCAAAAATAGCAGAGAATATTGAATGTTCAAATTCAGTGGAAGAAGGTTTTGGGGGAGACGGTTGTATTGCCCCGGAATCAGAAAAGCAGGCAATCAAAGAAGCCAATAAATTAAAAATAAAGGTGCAAAGGGATATTACCACATACCTTCACCGTTCACTTCCATTGTGTGCAATTCTTGCCTGCGAGGATTATTATCCGTGGTACTATCAGCATTACTTGCAAATATTCTCTATTAAATACGGTAATGGATTTTGCCGTGCTGAATTTCTTGAGCCGAAGAACAATTTCAGTGAGGTATTCGATGAGACATATATACCGTTCAGTGAGATGGAGAGCAGTCAAAGCATAATAGAGTTTATTACGGACAAAATCGATCTTGGGTACTATGTTACTGTATATGTCGATGAGTACCATCTTCCAGGAAAGTCAAGCTATAATACCAGCCATTTTGTTCATCCTTCATTGATATACGGCTATGATAATAAAGATAAAAAGCTTATGGCAATAGGGTTTGATGCGGAAGGAATATTCAGGGAACTCACTTTCGATTATTATTCATTTACCCGAGCTTATGAAGACGGAAAGCATTATTACAGGGAATTTGCACCATGGGCCGAAATGGAAGCCGTTCAATTGCTCAAACCGAAAAGGCTGGAGAAGAAATATAATTTTATAGCGGAAAAGTTCATGGATGAAATCGGATGCCATTTGAAATCCTCCGAGGCAAACTGTTACAGGATTAACAGCCTGATATCCCGGGAAGAATTACAATCCGTAAGTGAGATAAAATACGGTATGGATGTATATGACGCCGTGCTGGAAGCCCTTCAAACAATGTCTCCAAACATGATAACAATAGATTATAGAACTCTTCACTTATTATACGAGCATAAAAAATGCATCTATGACCGGTTAAGGTATGTTGCACATAGCATGGAGGCTGATATTGGCGTTTTATTGGATGAATACTCCAACCTGGTTGCCAGGCTTAATACAGTCAGATTGAAATTTTATGATCTTGAACACATGTTTAC
>JAEZNF010000521.1 GCA_023441845.1 Bacillota bacterium
GACTCCAGGCTATGGATATGATAGCATCTTTAAAGCCTGATGTTGTTATTTTGGATGTAATAATGCCAAACCTTGACGGCATTGGGGTTTTAGAAAAGATGTCTCAGGTTCAATCGAACAGAAAACCCTTGTTTATTATGCTTTCAGCAATTGGGCAGGATATCTTTATACAGCAGGCAATTTCATTAGGCGCTGAGTATTATATTGTAAAGCCTTTTGATGTTGATGTACTGGTTTCCCGAATTCGTCAGTTGTATAAAGAGAAAAGGCTTTCCTCAATTTTGGACAGCAAGACTTTTGTAAGGAACACACCGCCGGGTAATTTCAGACCAAACGAGCAGATTCATGATCTGGAAATACAGGTAACCAATTTGATGAGAGATGTTGGAATACCTCCTCATATGGCTGGGTACCAGTATATGAGAGAAGCTATTATTCAAACCATCAACAACTCAAAGGTTTTCAGTTCAATCACAAAGGTTTTGTACCCGGCTGTAGCCGAAAAATACGGTTCCACACCCCAAAAGGTTGAGCGTGCAATAAGAAATGCCATAGAAAGCGCATGGTCAAGGGGAAATCCGGACTCAATTGATTCATTATTCGGTTATACAATAAACTATAGCAAGGGTAAACCCACAAATTCCGAATTTATTGCGATGATGGCCGATAAAGTCAGAATTAGCATGGGATTATAAAACCCAAAGAGACAGGTACCTTTTAAAAATGCCTGTCTCTTTTTTTATTGATGTCAATTTTCCCAATGGAATGGAAATCATTAAAAAGGCTGGCGGCCTCGACGACCCAGCCTTTAATCATCCTATTCATTTAATCTATAAAATCCTTCCAACTCCCGAGCCATCACTTCCGGCAAAAACATAAGACCCTGCGATAACCTACAATCACAGGGCCCTATATCTCTTCTTATTTTTATTTCTTATTTACCTTATCTTTTAAGCCTTTACCAGCTTTGAATACCGGAGCAATTGATGCTGGAATAGTAATTTCTTTCTTAGTCTGTGGGTTTCTGCCTTTTCTAGCAGCTCTCTTCCTAACTTCAAATGTACCGAATCCAACAAGAACAACTTTATCACCTTTTTTAAGAGTATCCTGCACAGTACCAATAAAAGCGTTAAGAGCAGCTTCACTGTTCTTCTTGTTTAACCCCGATTTTGAAGCAATCGCATTAACTAAATCCGTCTTATTCATTTGCACAACCTCCTGTATTTGGAATTCGACACTATTTTATAATGAAAGCAGCACAAAGTCAAGCTTTTCAGTACAAATAAGTGCCAGAATACTAATTTTATAAGGACTTTCGTTTTACATATTGCTTTCTATACCTAAAATGTGTATAATTCTCTCTTTTAGCATATTGCTGTGAGCGATTTATATATGGTTCTGGGGAACAATATTTATTTCAACCGCATCTAATCTGGCTTTAAGCTCATTCGAAAATTTATTTTCCTTATGTTTCTCCGGCGACTCTCCTATAACTATACAACCTATTTCATTCTCATGTACAAAATCAACTATCGTATCCACAATATTGTCTGACTTTAAGACCGATAATTTTGCTCCAACCGATTTGGAAATACCAAATAAATATTCAAGTGCTTCACCTTCTTTTACATTGTCTAAAAAATTCCATTCGTTTTTTGCCACATGTATTACAAAAAGTTCCCCGCTTTGTTTGTCTCTTACACTTGCAGCTTTTTTTATAAGCCTTTCACAAGTTTTTTGCTGAGTGACACAAACAAGAATGTTTTGAGTAAGATTCAATTAGATAGCCCCTTTCATTTTCATTATGTAAATTGCATAATAAATCAAGTTTCCTCACTAATATTATATCAGAATTTCTAGAAAAAATCTTATGTGATATGTAAATATTTTGTAATACGTTAGCATACGGAATAATAGGCTTATAGACTTACCTGTTTATTGCTTTTTAGTATTTTCTGTATTAAAATAATTTTAGTTTTGGAACTTTGGAGGTTAGAAATGAAAAATATTAATGTAAGCACTATTGAAGAAGCAGTTGAAAAGCTTTGTATAGAGTCAAATTACAGTCTTAATAATGACATATATAAAGCTTTGGGATCTGCTTTGGAAGTTGAAAAATCTGATACAGGAAGGGAAATTTTAAAACAACTCCTGGAAAACGCCGATATAGCTAAAAAAGAAGGCATGGCTATATGTCAGGATACCGGTATGGCAGTGGTCTTTGTGGATATCGGGCAGGAAGTACATATTACCGGCGGAAGTCTTGAGGATGCAATTAATAACGGAGTCAGAAGAGGCTATGGAAATGGATTCCTACGAAAATCGGTAGTTAATGACCCTATCGAAAGGATTAATACTGGTGATAATACACCTGCAATAATTCATTACAATATAATATCCGGAGATAGCTTAAAAATAGCCATAGCACCCAAAGGTTTCGGGAGTGAGAATATGAGTGCTTTAAAAATGCTTAAACCCTCAGACGGTATTGAAGGAGTTAAAAAGTTCATCCTTGAAACCGTAAGTAACGCAGGCCCAAACCCATGCCCCCCTATTATAGTTGGCGTAGGGATTGGCGGCACTATGGAGAAGTGCGCTTTTCTTGCAAAAAAGGCCTTATTAAGGCCAATAAATATCAAGAGCGGCGTAAAATATATAAAAGATCTCGAAGAGGAACTTCTTGCACGCATTAACATGCTTGGAATCGGACCAGCGGGACTTGGCGGTAGGACTACTGCCTTATCTATTAATATAGAGACTTTTCCGACTCATATTGCAGGTTTGCCCGTAGCAGTAAACATCAGCTGTCATGCTACAAGGCATGCCGAAATTGAGCTTTAATAAGTTGTAAATAAGAGAGGATGAGTTTATGAACCATATAATTGAAACTCCTTTAACAAAAGAAACGGTAAGAAATTTGAAAGCCGGCGACACAGTAACCATAAACGGAACAATTTACACGGCAAGGGATGCCGCCCATAAACAGATGATGCATTTAATCAGCCAAAATGAGAGCCTGCCTTTCAATATAAAAAATCAGATAATTTACTACGTAGGTCCATGCCCTTCAAAGCAAGGCTGTGTCATCGGTTCTGCAGGACCTACTACAAGCAGCAGAATGGACGCATATGCCCCAAAAC
>JAEZNF010000574.1 GCA_023441845.1 Bacillota bacterium
TTTTAGGTGCAATCAAAACCTTCTTCAAGGTTTCAATTTCATCGAGTACCTTACCGGCACCTATTGCAACACAATCGAGAGGGTTTTCCGCAATGGAAACCGGCATTCCTGTTTCATCCCTGATGAGCCTGTCAAGCCCGCTCAGTAAAGCACCTCCGCCCGTAAGCATTATACCTCTGTCCATAATATCCGCAGCCAACTCCGGCGGAGTTTTTTCAAGGGTATATTTAATGGAGTCAACTATGGAATTGATAGGTTCTTTTATTGCCTCTGTTATTTCAGATGATGCTACAGTAAGGTTTTTGGGAAGCCCTGTAATAAGGTCACGGCCTCTTATTTCAAAAACCTCTTCCTTGGGCTTTAAATAAGCAGCACCGATTGTCACCTTTATTTCTTCGGCTGTCCGCTCTCCAATCATCAAATTATATTCTTTTTTTACGTAATGTACGATTGCTTCGTCAAGCTCATCTCCTGCGACTCTCAGTGATTTGCTGGTTACTATTCCACCGAGGGATATAACCGCTACCTCACTTGTTCCGCCGCCTATATCAACAACCATACTTCCCGAAGGCTCTTCTACCGGCAGCTTCGCCCCAATAGCCGCTGCCATAGGCTCTTCAATCAAATATGCCTCCTTTGCACCCGCACTTATGGTTGCTTCTTCTACTGCCCTCTTTTCAACCTCTGTAACTCCAGACGGAACACATATAACAACACGTGGTTTGCTAAACACACCCTTTGACAATGCTCTCTTTATAAAGTATTTCAACATACTTTGCGTTATTTCAAAATCAGCAATAACGCCATCTTTCATAGGCCTTATGGCTACAATGTTGCCCGGCGTTCTTCCTATCATATTCTTGGCATCATCTCCAACAGCCAGTATATCTCCGGTTTTTTTGTTTACTGCTACTACAGAAGGCTCCCTTACTATTATTCCTTTCCCTTTGACATGAACAAGTGTATTGGCTGTACCTAAATCTATACCTATATCTCTTGCTAAAAAGCCCATATCCAAATCTCCTCCTATAATCTATGCATGGTAGAAATATTCCTTAACACATAGACAATCATCTTTAGTTTTCCCTATTTAAAGCAAATATTCCAAACTCCTCAAACATTGCGCTTAATTTCTGCAAAGGCAATCCTACAACATTGAAATAACACCCATCGATTCTTTCAACCAGCAAAGCACCCATGCCCTGTATCCCATACGCTCCGGCCTTATCCATAGGCTCACCGGTTTTTATATATGACATGATTTCCCGGTCATTTAAAGAGCGCATCTTTACATTGGTTTTTTCATAACCTTTTAAGTATCTGTTCTCCAGCGGACTTATCAGCGCAACACCTGTTATAACTTCATGCCAGCCTCCTTGAAGGCTTTTTAGCATTGCGAATGCTTCCTCTTCATTAACGGGCTTCCCCAGAATCCCATCCTTTACCACTATCGTATCTGCTCCAATAACAATTGAAGCACCCTTTAAACCCTTTGCCACACTTAAAGCTTTATCATACGCCAAATCCTGTACTATGCTTTCCGGTGACATTCCCTGTTCAATATTTTCCTCTATATTGGAAGGAATAACTTCAAAGTCAATTCCTATTTGTCTTAAT
The DNA here is from genome assembly GCA_023441845.1 of Bacillota bacterium. GTDB lineage: Bacteria > Bacillota > Clostridia > Acetivibrionales > DSM-2933 > JAEZNF01. The sequence goes on from JAEZNF010000574.1 coordinate 1,618, forward strand.
AATTCTGAACGACGGGGAGAAGCCGACGCCAGTATAACTTTCTTCATATGCTCCTCGTAAACCAATGTTTTGTTAACCTTTCAAAAAGATACATCCTCACTTCCACCATATTATATCTATTTAAACTATTATTTTCAACACAATAAGGAATATTTCGCAGTATTTTTTAACAAATATCGTGCCACCTCTTAATTATATACAAATTTATTCAGTTGATATTATACTACTCAGAAACAACCTGATAAATAGTAATTAATTCTAGCCTATTGTTTCGTTTTATCGGTTTCCCGACTTAAATATTCCACATCCTCAACAGGCCTTATAATGCTTTGCCTTGAGAGGTTTTCCTTCACTCCTGGCGCAATCGAACTAAGTCCGTCAATGATTTTACTCATATCGCTTGTGCTGAGGTCATTAACATCAACATCTTCAAAGCCCGATTGTCTCAAAACCTCACTCATTACAAGCCTGCTCTCAGGTTCCATACCGGCATTCCTTATTCTGGCTTTCAAATAGTTGATTTGCCTTTCAGTTGCTTTTTTAGGAGCTTGCGAAGCTGCTTGCCTGTTATTCTCCCGGTCGTTTCCCATTATCTTGTTTTGAACCTTGTTAAATTCATCTTCCAGCATCCTGGCTTCATCAGGGTGCAGCCAGTCATTTTCACCCATCAGTTTTCTTATTACCCTGTCGCAAGCTCCTGTCATGGTTTTTTCCAGCCCGAATTCCTTGTCATCTATAAGGCTCCTGCCTATGTCAAACCTTTCGCTTTCGGTGAGAAGAAATTCCACATCCTGCTTTAACCTGGGTTTATTGTTTTCTCTTATTATCCTGCCTTTTTCGTCTTTTAACAGGTTCTTCCTCTCAATTTTTTCTACGATGTAATTCTGGTATATATTGAAATAATCAATTTGCTTACCGTCTACTATGGTCTGACCGGTACTCATATCCCTTCCTACCACTTTGACAATATAAGCAGGAAGCATAAGTTCTCCAATTCCCGGAAATTCCGCACTGCTCTCTTCTATTTTATTTATACTTATATCTTCAATAGAAATGCCCTTTTCCTTTGCTTTTTTAAAAAGCCCCTCGGCCTTCATTCTTAATTCACCGCTCATACCGCGGTAAAAGTCTTTCTCTTTATTATATAAAACCTCTGTGGTTTTCCCGCCGGTTGCCATTATTTCAGATGAACCCGTTTCATTTTCCATATACTTCCTCCTGCTAGTTTTGAATTATATATGAATTTATTATTCGATTAAAACATACAATCTAAAACAGCTTTTATTGCATATTATAGAATAGTATTTCTCAAATACCTTTTCATATGGTAATTGACGAGACAGAACTAATGTTAATTTTTTTATACTTCTCTTTTTCTATAATAAGAAGTATAATATATATAGTATAATATTAAGTAAAAGTTTATAAGTAATACTACTCTGATAAATTGTGGTGATACTATATGAAAATAGAAAAAATAAGCGAAAATAAAATCAAAGTTACAATCTCACCTGATGATTTAGATGAGAGGAATATTGATTTGAACTCACTGACCAGCAATTCTCCTGCTGCTCAGGAGCTTTTTTGGGATTTGATGGAACAAGCTGAGGTTGAATTCGGGTTTAATGCTTCCGATTCTCAGCTTTGTATCGAAGCCGTTTCCGATTCTCACGAAGGTTTTATTATAACCGTAACCAAACTTGATGGGGACGGCGACTTCGAATCAATTCAAAAGTTCATTAAGAATAGATTCAGAAAATCCGATCTGAAGGTTAAAAGAAAAAGCCGTAAAATTTGCTCGGCAATAATGATATATTCTTTTAACAACTTTGACGATATTTCCGCTCTGTGT
>JAEZNF010000580.1 GCA_023441845.1 Bacillota bacterium
TAAAGCTATGATACATAAGGCATTGCACTGGCTCCATTAATTATATCGCTAAACGATACCTCGGTGTACCAGTCTGGTTCACTTTTACGATGCCGTTTCCACAAAGGATAGAAATGCTGCCGGGGAAATGATACAAAAATCAGGACAGCGCGGGGTGCCGGTAATTGATATAGACGGAAAAATAATTATCGGATTTAATCAAAAAGAAATTGATGAAGCTATAGGCAAATAACACCTTACAAGGATGGAGACTTTAAAAAGTCTTCATTTTTTTAGGGCCATTTCCCAAAGGGGAATCCGGAAAAAGGCGAGGGACTGGCCATTCCGCTTCGCTCTATTGTTCGTCTATGCAGCTATACCTTGATGGACTCAAGTCTTTTATTTATATAAAAATCTCGTATTATTCAAAAAGTTAGAAATGGGACATAACTTATGTAAGCTTTTAGAACTCCCCTGAATATAATAGAATAGCAAGTTATTTAAATGTTTTATTATTTATAAAGGGAGTGAGATTTGTGAATATTTATGTTGTTCAGCGTGGAGATTCTCTATGGGCTATTTCCAGAAGATTTGGAGTCAGTATGGATAGAATCTCTGCAGTTAATAAACTATATGAGATTCCCGGAATTGTTGTTGGGCAGGCTTTGGTTATTCCAACAACGGAAAGGGCTTATACAGTCCGGGCCGGTGACAGCTTGTGGTCGATTGGAAACAGGTTTAATGTTTCCGTAGATAGTATTGCCCGGTTAAACGGAATTACTTATCCATACGTTATAGGTATAGGCCAGATATTAAGAATACCTGAATTGTCCAAGAATTACGGTTATATTGAAGTCAACGGATATATACAACCCTCTACCAGTGAGAGGGAAAGAGAAATAATAGACGAAGTGGGAAGGTATCTGACATATATTACTGTATTCAGTTATCAGGTGAATGCTGACGGTACTTTGAAAGATATAAATGACCAAACCATATTAAATGCCTCAAAAAATTATAGAGCGGCACCGTTAATGGCTATTACAAATTTCGGTGAAGGCAATTTCGATACGGATCTGGCTCATACCATTTTGACCAATAACTCTATCCAGGAGAAACTTATCGCAAATGTTATTGCCACCATGAAAAGAAAAGGTTACTATGGGCTTAATGTCGACTTCGAGAGAGTTCTCCCGGCAGATCGTGAGAACTATAACAATTTCCTGAGAAAACTTTCCCGTGCATTACATCAAGAAAATTACGTGCTGTCAACTGCTCTTGCACCTAAGATATCGGCTACGCAAGTTGGGACATGGTATGAAGCGCATGACTATGCTGCTCATGGTGAAATAGCTGATTTCATTATGATAATGACTTATGAATGGGGATGGTCCGGAGGCCCTCCGATGGCTGTTGCGCCGATAAATATGGTTAAAAAGGTTTTGGACTATGCGGTATCGGTAATTCCAAGGAAGAAGTTACTGATGGGAGTGCCGTTATATGGCTATAATTGGCCGCTTCCATATGTTTCCGGAGGTAAGTTTGCGCCGCGCGTCAGTCCGCAACAGGCGTTAAGCATTGCAGCAAAGTATGGGGCGGAAATCCAGTATGATCAACTTGCACAGTCACCGTATTTTTACTATTATGACGAAAATCGGGTAAGGCATGTGGTATGGTTTGAGGATGCAAGAAGTATCCGGGCAAAATATCTGACGGTGGTGCAGTATGGATTAAGGGGTGCAAGCTACTGGGAGTTGGGGCCATCATTCCCGCAAAACTGGGCTGTTCTCGACGATATGTTTAATATTGTGAAGGTTGTTAGGTGATGTTAGATTGTGGTAATGCATTGTAAGTAGAATGTAATTCATGTAAGATTGCAGTTGGGACGGTTAAACGAATATGTAAAGTTATTCACTATCGATGATATAATATAAGTAAACTTGAAATGCCTAAATAGAATTGTAAAATTATGCAATTGAAATTATGCGTTATTAATGATAAAATATAATTATATAAATGCTGTCGATTATTCTCTAACTCACATAAGATAAAATATTCCAATTCAATTGACTCTCTTTAACATATGGTCTGATAACCGGTAAGGCTATCCAAGTTACTGAAAATATACATTGAAAAATACAGCAAAATATTATAGTACGCAGTCTCATGGGATGAGATTTTATTGGATTTTGAATGGAAGCGGACAAACGTACTCGTTAATTGGAGGACGTTTCTTCAAGGAGGAAGTGTTATGGTAAGGCAGAGAAATAAAAATATGCAAAGGCTACTGGCTTTATCTTTTGGGGTGATTTTAATTCTGACAATTTATATGCTGGCGGGTATTACAGTTATGCAGGCTGAATTTTGACAGTATAATTAAAATGAGCATTAATATCATTTAAAAAACTAACATTTTATAATGTTAGTTTTTTGTTAGGGCCATTTCCCGAAGGGGAAATCCGGCAAAAGGCGAGTGGGTCTTGATGGCCCCCGAGCCTTTTATTTATATTGAAAAAATTTATCATACATTATTCAAAGTGTGATATATTATTTCTATAAAAAATACGATAAATAGAATATAATAATTAACATGGGGGATATATAATGGAAAACAACCAGAAGGAAGGCAAAATACGAAATAGGAAATTTTACTTGCCCAGTGTGTTTATGTTTTATACTTTGAAAAAAGAGTATCTTACACCTGTGCTGTTTGTTATTTTACTGGCTATAGGAGGCCTGCTGATTTCTATAGAAGGTCAAGGTATAACATATTTAATATTAAGCTTTTTATTGTTTTTTATTTCGGATGCATGCTTTTCTGTTTATCTTGTTGCATATATAAGGGAGCTAAAAGGTGAGTCATTTACTGTAAAGGCCTGTATTTTAAAGGTGGGGAAAAGGATACACAGGATTTTCTTCTTATCTCTTGCATACTACTTTATATTTTCATTGGTATTATCAATTGCAGTATTTAATCCGTTGATAATAATACCTTTGTTATCTATACCGTTTATAGCCGGTTATATTCTGTTTATGCTTAATATTTGCTATGTTCTGGACCTGAATTACGCTGTGTTTGAATCATTTGCCGAAAGCAAGGATACTGTTATCGGATATAAAAGCGGCATAATCCGTATAGCCTTTATGTTTATGTTCCCTGTGGCGGTATGTTCGCTTTTTGTTTTAATTGTAGCATCCTTATCAAATAATAAGTTGATTTTCCCGGTTGTTTTATACTTTGTATATATTATAGTCAGGTTTATGCTGCTGCGTTTTAGGGCTTTACTGTACTACGATATTGAGTACAGGCATAACCAGGAAATTGATGAAGAAGAGTTTTAAAAGGTTGACAGATAAATTAACAGCTATTATAATATTATTTGCTTGGGAAGGCTAAGGATCGTTTGTGTGTTTTTTTTGGAAAAGAGGAAATAAATATTTCAAATTTCATCTTGACATATGTTGAAAATAGATAGATAATATACATGCTAAATGACGAATTAGCTCGGTAGGCTATTTATACAGCCGGTAATTTTGAATAATTAAATATATGGGCAATTAACTCAGCTGGTAGAGTGTCATCTTGACGTGGTG
>JAEZNF010000602.1 GCA_023441845.1 Bacillota bacterium
ATCATTGACAAAGGACGGCTTGTAGAAGAAACAGACATAAGCTTAATTGAAGCAGAAGAACAGAGTTATCTGCTTTTAGATGTTGATAAACCCTATGAGGCAGAATTGGTGCTGATAGATATGAATATAAAGTATACTAAAGAGGAGAAGTCCATAAAAGTGTTCTGCAAAAGCCAGATGAACAGCAGTATAAATTATAAGCTTGTTCATAAGGACATTAATGTTTTCAATCTTGCATCAGTAGCCAAAAGCCTTGAAGAAAGGTTCTTGGCAATTACAGACGAAGTTAATGCATAAACCACATTAATTCAATACTATAAAGGAGTGCTGCAATGTTTAGATTATTAAAATGCGAATTTAAAAAATTCAGAAGTACATATATAAATTCCCTCTCATTTCTTGGAATGCTGTTTCCCCTTATTATTCTCGTATTAACATTTGCAATCAAAAAAAATGACTGGATAAAATCCGGGGCTTTTAACTGGAACGGCTTTAACCAACAGCTTTCAGTGTTCTTTATATTTCTGGTAGGACCTATTATTACCTCATTTATTTCTGTATTTTCAATTTTCTATGAGTTTCAGGAAAAAACCTTAAAAAATATATTGAACTCCCCTCATGGAAGGACCAGTATAATAATTTCAAAAATCATATATGTGTCTTTATTTGTTATACTTCAGTATGTGATAGTAGCAGCACTAAATATATTATCCGGATTTATCCTGGGCTTTGACATGTCATTTTCCAAGGTATGTGAATACAGTCTGCGCCTAGTTCTTGCGGGTCTTACGACTGTTTCACTGGTTCCTTTGATGGTGTTTGTCACTTTGCTTTTCAAAAACTTCATCCCTGCAATGGTTTTAACTGTAGTAGGTACTATTTCAAATGTATTGGCACTTAACTGGGATAAATCCTATTTGTCGCCCTGGGCTATACCTGCTGATGTATCATTTGTTGCAATTTCAAAAGGTAGTACTATGAATATCATGTATCCCATAACCTTTATTTGTATATATATTGTTGTATTTTCGGTCTGCACGGTTATTCACTTTAATTTAGCGGACCAGAGTGTATAGGTAAAATAAAATTCTCAGAGCCGTTGAGGCCTGGATTGCATAGACGATCAATGGAGCAAAGCGGAATGATCAGTCTCTCCCGTTTTCAATTCGATTTCCCTTTGGGAAATGGCCACTAATAAGAAACTACCGTTCATCACGGTAGTTTCGTTGTTTTTCATATAGTATACTGTTTATACTTTATTAAGTAGCAGATTCAGTACAGTATTAATACTTATAATGGTCAGCCTTATAAGGGCCTTCAACAGGAACGCCAAGGTATTCAGCCTGCTCTTTGGTGAGCGTTGTCAGCTTTGCACCGATTTTATCAAGGTGAAGCCTTGCAACCTCTTCATCGAGATGTTTGGGCAAAATATAAACTTTGTTTTCATATTTGTCTTTATTCTTCCACAGGTCGATTTGTGCAAGTGTCTGATTTGAGAAGCTGTTTGACATTACGAATGACGGATGTCCTGTAGCACAGCCGAGGTTAACAAGCCTTCCTTCAGCTAAAACAAATATTTCATGTCCTTCGGGGAAGATATATTTATCTACCTGAGGCTTAATATTAATCTTTTTTATACCTTCGTAGTTATTAAGCCTGGCCATTTGAATTTCATTGTCAAAATGACCGATATTACAAACAATGGCCTGGTCCTTCATTTTTTTCATATGCTCAAGAGTGATTATATCCCTATTGCCTGTCGTTGTTACATAAATATCACCAATACCGAGAGTATCTTCAACAGTCTTAACTTCATAGCCCGCCATAGCTGCTTGAAGTGCACATATAGGGTCAATTTCGGTTACAATTACCCTGGCTCCGAGACCTTGCAATGACTGCGCGGAGCCCTTGCCCACATCACCATAACCGCAAACAACAGCAACTTTTCCGGCTACCATTACATCAGTTGCTCTCTTTATACCGTCAACCAACGACTCTCTGCATCCGTAAAGATTGTCGAATTTTGACTTGGTAACAGAATCGTTAACATTGATGGCAGGAACAAGAAGTTCTCCTCTTTCCACCATTTGATAAAGCCTGTGAACTCCCGTTGTGGTTTCTTCCGAAACCCCCTTCCACTCTTTAACTGCTTTATGCCATCTTTGATTGTCCTTTTGTAGTCCTTCTTTCAGTAATTTATTAATAATCTTGAGTTCTTCGTTATCCGTAGGTTCGTCCAATATTGTCGAGTCATTCTCTGCCTTATATCCTCTGTGTATGAGCAATGTAGCATCTCCGCCGTCATCAACGATAAGCTGCGGCCCAAGTCCGCCTGGGAATGTAAGCATCTGCTCAGTACACCACCAGTATTCTTCAAGGCTTTCACCCTTCCACGCAAATACCGGAATACCTGCTTTTGCAATGGCAGCTGCCGCATGATCCTGAGTTGAAAATATGTTACAGCTTGCCCATCTCACACTGGCTCCAAGCGCAGCAAGAGTTTCAATAAGAACTGCCGTCTGTATAGTCATATGCAGTGAGCCTGATACTCTTACGCCTTTTAAAGGCTGCTCGGCAGCATATTTTTCCCTAATAGCCATAAGTCCGGGCATTTCTTTCTCTGCTATTTCGATTTCTTTTCTTCCCCATTCCCACAAATTCAAATCCGCAATTTTGTAATCCGACATAAATACCTCCTATTATGCTTATATAATTTATTATTTCAATTCACAAAGCAAAAAATTATTCACTTATCTAATTTAATTCTATTATTACGGGTTAAATTTGTCAACTATAATTGTAAATAAATGAATTTAATTCACTTTACACTGACTATAGCTTAATATGATTATATTTAACATCCAGAACTCCTCACAATTCATTGTGATATCGAATAATTCCTGCGCAATGCACTTGATAAAACATCAAATCTCTGTCAAAATAATAAATATGTTTAGCGAAAAACATTTTACATTTCTGATTCTATTTTTTCGCGAAATCATATACCTTGATCCATTGAACGCGTAACACTTTATGTGAATTCTTTCGCGCGTTCAATATAGACGGCAACTAAAACATATGCCGCATATAAATTCGGAAAACGACTAATATAGTATTCGGAGGCCTTCAAATGAGCTTTAGCGGATTTAACGAAGAAACCATGAAATTTCTACTTGAAAACAAACTGAATAACAGTAAGGATTGGTATGAAAGCCATAAGAGCCTGTACAAGCAGTATGTATACAATCCGTTTGTCGAGCTTGTTACAGAACTTGCACCTGCAATGACGCAAATAGACAGTCGGCTTATAACAGTCCCTTCAAAGCTGATTTCAAGGGTACGAAGGGACACCCGTTTTACAAAGGACAAGTCTCTCTACAGGGACAATGTCTGGCTTGTATTCCTCCGGGACAAATCTCAAATGTCCTCGGCTCCATGCTTTTGGTTTGAAATAAACCAGAAAGGTTCAAGCTACGGTGTCGGTCATTACAGTGCATCTACCGGTTCAATGGCCAATATGCGCGAAATGATTATAAAAGGCCATTCCTCATTTTTAAGTGCACTAGAATGCTACGAATCTCAGAATACATTTGTTCTGGGCGGTGAGATGTATAAAAGAAGCAAATACCCCGACCAGCCGGAAAACTTAAGATCGTGGCTGGACAGAAAGAATGTTTACTTTGAATGTGTTCAGAATGACTTTAAGCTGGCATTTTCAAAAAAATTGCCCGATGTATTGAAAAAGGGATTTAAAGAGCTGAAACCTATTTATGACTTTCTGTGCATGGTTGAGTCATACAATTAAAATATAATGGCAATTGAACAGCTAAAACCGTGGCAAAGAACCGTACCCTTGACACGACTCATTTATATGCGTCAGGATGTGCTACGCCAATCTTAAGTATGAATACTGTGGAAAGCAGGCAGAACGCGATTGTACAAGCTGCCATAACATATTTTAAAAATTTTAGATTTGTATTGGAGAATCTCTCCACGGCTTTACCGTAAAAATATGCAACTGAAATAAGCATTAACGCTGCATATCTAAAGTTCTGCGCACATACTACAGGAGTTGACAATCTGGATTGAAACAGAAGACCGTAGGGAAGAATCAGATTTAAAACAAATAGATATCCGTAACCTTTAAAGAGCTTCTTGTATTCCAATAGTATATATATTGCTATTATTACTAACAAAATTAAAACTGAAAACAGTAATAGTGTGCCGATTGTTTCCAGCCCCGAAAAACGCCATTCCCCGAAAAGGGAAGATTTTAAAGCATAATCGGAAAACAGTGCGCTATTTCCATCCATGGGATCTGCGGTAAACGGGCTTTTAATAAAACCTTCAATAGGTATATAAAACAGATTTTTCAGGGTGTTCGGATACCGTTCAAAATTTACGCCGGGTGCATAAAAGAAGCTTTGCTTAAATAGCATGTATTGCCTTAGCGGATAGCTTAAGGAAAGCGGTATTGAAATAGTGAAAAATATCGGGTACTGTCTTAAATAATTACTGTAGCTTTTCCGGTTCTGGATAAGTACAACAAGAAAAGCCAGACAAATAATTGGGAATATAATTACTGCGTTCTTCTTGGTAAGCATTGTAACTGAAACCGCTAATGACAAAAAGACCATGTTTGTTATACTCTTGTCATTAAGCCACCTAATAAGGCAGTATAAGCTTAAAGTATAGAAAAAGAACATTGTATTGTCATTGTTAAGGAATGAGGCAAAGTATATATTATACGGGTAAAAGGCAAATATCGAAATTCCGGCAAGGATTACCGTATTATTTAATTTTACCATTATAAAAATTTTATAAACCAGTACGAGAGTCATGCAGCTCAAGAATACCATAAACACCTGCACTAACCTCAAGGAATTAAATTCACTCAAACCGCAAACCTTACCAACACAGTAGAAGACAGCTGACAGAGCATGATGGACAGGAGGTTGATAGCCCTCAGCGACACCCGTATTTGGCAGTGACAATGTGTTTGCTATATGCTTGATATAATCAATGTGACTGAAATCGCTTCCCGCTACATCGTGCTGACGCACCAAAATAGGTGTGTATATTGTATATACCACCCTTAAAAACACTCCTACTATTATGACAAATACAGGAAGTGAATTAAGCTTTAATCTGCCCTTTAATACAAGGTATAAAACGATACCTGCCAGTGGAATCACGGCAGCTGCAAAAGAAATCTGTATGGCTGTTGTTGATAAACTTTTGCTGTTCAGAAAATAAAAGAAAAACATAACTATCAGAAATACCGCAAGGCATGAACTATAATGGTCGGTTAATAATAAAAGTTTGCTGCTTACCTTGCTCTTACTATTCTGAGTGACTTCGTTATTTATTGTTTTGTCTGTCATTTTATCTCCAGATTAATACTATATTGTCGTATCGTATAATATTATGCAATCTAAAACAATTATATCATGTTTCTACGAAGTAAAAAAGTGAAAAATTAAATTTAATAGTTTAAAAAGAGCCTATCTCACATGCAATCCTATTATATAAAAGAGTTCCTAATATGGATTTCTACCAATCGTTTAATCATCTGTACAGTTTCAGGAATATTTATTCCATGAGGGCACTTTTTCATGCATGACATGTCGGTACATTTCTCGCATTTAAAAGCGCTTTCATTTATACCGAGGTCAAGCTTTCTAAGAGCCCAATAATCCTTGCCGAGAAAATAATAATTATACTGCCTGAAAATTATGTGTATTTCATTACCGTATATGCATCTACACCTTTGGCACCTTTGGCATGGAATTGGTGAGAAACTCTTTTCCAGGAGTGCCATTACCTGTGAAAAAGAAGGCCGGTTATAGTTTTCAAGCTCCTTTAGCATTGCCATGTCAACCTGTTCATGTGTCCCAAGGCCTATTAATGCAGATGATACGGGATATGAAAGTACGCCCGATAAAAGTTTATTAACCGGGAAGAAGGACGGCAGTATCCCTGCCGCATATACTTTATTGATAATCAATCCTTTTTGTCTGAACAGCACTTCCGGCTCTATCCTATCAAGCATGCCCCTTTCGAGAATATTTCCGCTGCCCTGCAGAACATCGACTCGCTTGTCTTTCGCGCCTCTTAACAAGATATCATAATAGTGGGAGGCAATTCCGGTAAATTTGATTTTGCCTTCTGCTTTGAGTTCATTCAATGCATCGACAGCCCCATACCTTCCAAACGTAACATCCTCATTGCCTTCATCCACCTGGTGTACAAAATAAATATCAGCATAGGTACCAAGATTTTTAACGGACTTAAGTACGGCATTGTGCATCTCTTCTCCATTAAAAAATCTAGCCTTGTCCGATATAATTATCTTTTCCCTGCCTGCATGAGCTGCAAATTTTCCCAGTTTTATCTCTGCATCCCCATATTCAGGCACAATTGCCGTATCAAAAAGATTACAGCCAAGCTTTAAAGCATGCTCCATTATACCTATTGCTGTTTCTTCAACCGGACTGTAATAATCGGGCAGTACAGGACAATCTCCGCTTAAAATGGGGATTGTTCCAAAGGCTATTTC
>JAEZNF010000603.1 GCA_023441845.1 Bacillota bacterium
TCATATCAGGACATATCTATCTGCTTTTAGTTATAGTTACTGCAATGATGCAATGTATGATGGCGGGATTCATTGATGGTCCTATTTTATCATCAGTAGCAGATGAGGAGAAAGGCAGCTTTTCAGGATTAAGGCTGGTATTTATAAATATAGGGACAAGTGTAGGTGCATTTGCTGCAGGATATATGATTGGTATGGAACAAGGTATAACAGTGCTTTATTTAACTGCGTGCTTTTTGACGGGATTGCAACTTATTCTCTTTGTTTTTGGCTTTAAGAAGGCAATTTCAGAGTAATATGCTGGGCAGTGCACTTCAGTGAACTTGCATTAATTTAATCAACAGTCCTCTATAGTGAGAGGTAAGGACTTGAAGAATAAAGAATTTATACATATAATTGTAGGCTCGGCGATATGCAGACTTAATACGAGCCTTTATAATAAGTATAGCGTTAACTGTCCAAGGTATCCGGTTTTTTGCGTGATTACTTTAATTATGAGATTTAGGTTTGAGCACACAGATCACATCCTTTAAGTTTAATTTAGTATACATAAAAATAGTTTGTATCTATGAGGAATTATTACTGCTCTTGATTTCTTTACTTTAAATTGATTCCCTAAAATTACCGATAATATCCTGCTCTGTAAATTAAGAAACAGTGACAGGGGTCATTGTCGTACATATCAGGCACTTTTATCTCATCCATAAGCAGGAAGGTGGAGTTGGTATCCAGAAAATAAGTATAATCATTTGAAGGATAATATAGTATAACATCTACTGTTCTTTCATGCATTTCCGTTGAAGCTAAAATATTTTTTATTACTTTTGCAAATATTTGCATGGAGAATGGATTGAAGAAGTAGAATTTATTATCTGATGAATCAATATTATACTTTTCTGCAAAGCAGTTTAAGAAATCAATATTATCCTTTTTGCTTTTATTTGTCTGAAAATAACTTTTTTATTTTCAATAGCCTCCTTATAGAAGAAGTTATTCATTTCTATCCCTGTAACAGAGGAACCAAAAAAGTGATTTATATAAAAGTTAAACCTTCCTTTGCCGCTGCCAAAGTCAACTACACTATCTTGTACTGTAAATTTATAGTGCTTTGTCAATGCTTCTAATGAACAGTAGGATGTTGGTTCGTACCTGTTATAGTGAATTGATTCATTAAAGATCTTCTGTTCTCCTGATGTTTTTATATTTAGCAGTTTTTCGTAATATTGTTCATCCATAATGGTTTACCTCTAATCCAAGAGCTTTATCTTTAGTAAGTCTATATTATTATTAAAAAATGGACAAGTCATTTGTGAGGTGTCGGTACGTCAGGATGGGAAGTACTATAAAAAAACAAGCAGATTGACCGACAGTATATTGGTGAAAGGGATGAAAAAGCCGTGCTTGATTTTACTGGAAATATGATATAGAATTAATGAGGAACGTACGTTCTGAATGATTCTGTGAAAGGTAACAAAATGAGTATAAAAAATAATTATGAGTTCCTTATATATCAGACAGGCCATAAGAAGAAAGCCCATATACATGGCGGACTGGATAAGCAAGCTTGATGAATTTATGAAAATCTCGGAAAGGGAGATGCTTACCCACACTGTAAATGTGTCTTGTACTATAGGGGAATTGAAGAGGATATTACATATTTCGCCAAGACTCACAGCAAGGCAAGGATACAATTCGATATTAATGGCATGAATGCTAATGATACTGCGGAAGCATTGGTTAAACTCATAAAGAAGAAATAAAAAGGGGGTTTTATGGGAGATTTAAAGTATAGGGAAATCAGTTGTGAAACTGCAATGAATAAGCTGAAAAGGTCAATACCATATGGCTGGGATTTGAATATTTATCGGGGATGCGAGCATGGCTGCAAGTATTGCTATGCAATGTATTCCAATAAATATCTGGATTCTGATGATTATTTCGGAGATATCTTTGTTAAAAAAAATATCGTAGAGCAGCTTGAAAAACAGCTTGGCGATTCAAAATGGAAACGTGAAGTTGTAAATATAGGCGGTGTTACAGACAGTTACCAGTCTGCAGAGGAACATTACAGGTTTATGCCGGATATTTTGAAACTGCTTATCAAATACAAAACCCCTGCCATTATTTCAACCAAATCAGATCTGATACTCAGAGATTATGATTTGATTGATGAGCTGTCCAAGATTACCTATATTAATGTTGCTGCAACCATTACAACCATGGATGAAAATATAAGAAAGCTTATAGAACCAGGTGGGGTGGAATCGGACAGGCGCTTCAATATGCTGAAAACATTCAGAAAGACAAACGCCTCGGTAGGGTTGCATGTAATGCCTATAATACCTTATTTAACCGATAGCTATGAGAATTTTGATTCGCTTTTCAGCAGGGCAAAAGACAGCAATGTGCATTATGTATTGCCGGGGACATTGTACCTGAGGGGTAAAACAAGGACTGTATTTTTTGATTTTATAAAAAATGAAGTTCCCCATTTATATAATGCTCTGACAGCACTTTATAAGACCGGCGGAGCCGATAAGGAATATAAGAATTGCTTATATAAGACGGTCAATGAGCTGCGGGAGAAATACGGACTTTCAAGCAGCTATTCGAAACCTATGAAGGAAAAGATGAGATAAATCATTTTTAGTTGAAGATAGCTGTATAAAAGGAGAATTGGCAAAGAGACTAAAAGGGGGATATCCCTATGAAATATGATTGGTTGGATGAGTATTGTCTCTCCAAAAAGGGTGTTGAAAAAGAGTATAAGATTGAATGGAATGCTACAAGATATATGATCAAGGATAAGATGTTTGTGCTTCAAGGTGGAGACAAGGAAGGCAGACCCATTGCTACTGTAAAACTGGAACCGGCACATGGAGAGTTTTTAAGACAACAATTCAAGGATATTATACCTGGATATTATATGAACAAGGAACATTGGAATTCATTGTATTTAGAAGGTGATGTGCCTGACGAGATTGTTAAAGACATGTTGGACAAGTCCTATAACCTTGTACTGGCATTGTTAAGTAAAAAACTTCAGAAAGAAATACTTGGGAAGGATTGATAATAACGCGCAATTCCCCGGAATGGAAGCAATAAAGCCGTATGGTTTTGAAAAGCTGGGATATAAAGACCTTGGATACAACTTTATGAGTCGGTTTGGAATTAAATAAAATTAATGAGTATAAGGTAAAGTGGACCATATGCAGCCAAACTCAGTTGAAAGTGAGCTTGGCTGCTTTTTATTGGAATGCGCCGCTGAATTAATAATATTAATAATATTGATGAACTGTCGGGCACAATAAAAATGTAAAGTTTGACCACAGAAAATTGTGGTGTGAGACCGATTTTGCGGTAAAAATATAGATGACATATTTTAAGTGTTTTTGGTACAATAGACATACTATTTTATAATGTAAGATATATTGTTAATAGCCGATGAAGATGGAGTGACAGCTTACTGTGAGAATTGCCTTTGGGCGGAAGGCTTCTTAAGCGGCACTGGCATTGAGCTGATAAATAGTGTATATTTTCTTACGAAGATTATTATAGAAGAAGGAGGATAAAAATGAAAGCATTTTACCAGATGCCATATGAGGATGTGGTACGACAGTGTAACAGTCAAATGTCCGGCTTGTCAAATGAACAGGTTTCCAAACAACGTGCAACATATGGCAGTAATCATCTTGAAGAAAGCAAAAGGGTATCTCCTTTGATTGTTTTTTTCTTACAGTTTAAAGATTTTCTCGTTATCATACTGATGGTGGCAGCTGTTGTCTCAGCCATGATGGGAAAACTGGAGAGTACATTAGTAATTATTGCCGTACTCATTCTTAATGCGTTACTGGGAACGGTACAATATATAAAAGCAGAGCAATCTTTAAAAAGCTTAAAGGCGCTTTCAGCACCAAATTCCAAGGTGCTGCGTGAAGGGCGTGTGACGGAGATTCCTTCCGCAGAAGTTGTTGTGGGTGACATCTTAATTGTTGAGGCC
>JAEZNF010000627.1 GCA_023441845.1 Bacillota bacterium
CAACTATGTTAATGACTGTGTAGAACTGTTTACCGAATTGAACGGGGAGGTAAATCAGCTCAGGTCTATTGTGGGCAGCGATTGGGAGTTTAACCCGGTCCAGGGAGCCAGGAAAGCTGTATGGAGCAAAGATGGAAAGCTTCTGGAGTTTGTTGTAGAATTCCCTTCGGAAAAAGATTTTTCCGGTGCAAAAATGGGATGGAATATTGCTCTCTCTGACAGTGATGAGACTACGGATGCGAGAAAATATCAGATTTATCCTGTTTATGGGGCAAATAGGAGCTGGCAGGGCAAGGATCTAGCCACCCTGAAATTTGTTGGAGATACACCGAGACAATCGGATAAGAGTTACGTTTTAGCGCCCTTTATAGCCAGAGAGGCAATAAAAGAGCCGGTTATTGATGGAAATGAAGATCCGGGCATATGGGATAATGTAATTAATTACAAATTGGCTTATAACTGGCTGAACCCTAAAGACCAGACCCCTCCAGGCGATCCTAAGGATTTAAATGTCGAGTGGAAGGTTATATATTATAAGAATACCATATACGGGTATGTAAAAAGAGTTGATAACAAGATAGACCCGGCAAATGATAATATGGAAATCACATTAAAGCCTGAAGGTGAGTTAGCGGTATTGAGGTCAATTATAGGTAAGGACTGGGAGAGCAACCCGCTTAAGGGAACTGCGAAAGCTGCGTGGAATGCCGATGGCTCTGTTATGGAGTTTTCAATAGAATATCCGGTTGATGACCTCACCGGTAAAACCATTGGGTGGAATATATCGGCATCGGATAGTGATAATGACGGTAAAGGGAAGGCACAGTTAATTCCGGTAAAATGCAGGTTGTTTCCTATTCCAGGGCCTGTAAGCAATACGGAGCAAACCTTTATTGGAGAGCTGACCTTTGAAAAGTAGGAAGACTTTGTGGTTTGATGTAAATGGGCTGACTTGATTCGTTTCTCAAATAGAGTTAATATAATTTTCATAATAAAAGAGAAATCCTGGGATTCCGATTGCTGACGGGTTCCCAGGATTTTTTTATGTCTTGGCAGTTATTTCAAACGATGGGCTTGAATTCAAACGTAATATCTTTTCCTTTAACAGTGATCAACAGGTATTTGGCCAGGTCTGTTTTAGAAGGAGCAAGACCGTTTACTTCACAGCCCGTGGTTGTCAGGTACCTTATACCGTTTTCCATAAAGCTGGAATTGGTGCCGTCCTTATAAATAACCCATATATTCTTCCCTGATGCCTTTGCTTTGTCTATGGTCTCGAAAAACAGTTTACTTTCCCGGATGTCACTGAAGTTTTTGGCCGATTCTTCAAGGAATATGAATATGTTATCACCGCTGAAGGTATTCAGTTGATTGAAAAACCAACTCCACTGCTGGACGTTACTCAGTCTCAGGCTGTCTTTGCTGGTGTCAAGTTGTATTAAACGGCTGGTTTTAATGTCAACTGATTTATACCCGGTGTTTGTCGACACAAAAGGCTTCTTAACGGAACCGGTAATACTGTGCTTGCCTCCGCCGACAAATGCGGCAACATCGTAGTTAGCATTGACGCTATCTGAAAAGCGTGTTGTTAAAAGCTTTTCCATAAGGTTTTTCGGTTCTCTGGACTGGCCTAATACGGCAAGTCTGAAGGAATTGCCGTCCTTTTGGTATGTCGTGCTTTTATTAGCCGGGTCGGCAGTTACTGTGTCCTGCGGTATTGCCTTCGTGTCAATAGCAGGATACGAAGAAGTAATCTGTGTCAGGTCGTCAAAATATATGTCTCCGGAATCGGATACAGGCTGTACCTGTGCCACATACAGCCTTGCAACCCTTGCAGGAGAACTAATATTTTCCAAAGAAGCCTCAAGATACTTCCAACCCGTCCAATCCATACCCTGAGTAAACTCTACATATTGCTTTGTACCCTTGGAATCGTATACTTCAGCCCGGAGCCAGTTTGTATTGTCATGAGAGTTGTATACCCATAAACCGAGCTTATTTGCGTTGGGGCTTAAAGTCAAAGCATTACCCGGATATGCCATATATGCAGCCTTGGTTCCTGTTATAGTAGTATCGGTAAAGTCGTAGGTCAGTTTTCCTGCGGCACTGCCCGAATGAAATTGCTCGCTGTATAACGCATAGCCTCCTGGGAGGTTGGCAGGGCTTGAAATATACGAATTACCTCTGTCCTGTTCAAAGTCATCTATAACGGTGCTTGTGTTTGAAGCGACCGCTACTGCGCAATAGGAGTGAATATCATCATAAGAGGCATCAAGGTAACCTGTGCCTTGCCCTGAAGCCGTAAATACTCCATTATCAATAGTTCCTATATTGCCTTTAATGTCCCATATCAAGTCCCTGGCATCAATTATAGCACTGTATCCGTCGACGCTGACACCTGTAGCAGGTATGCTTTTAGTGCTACCCGCAGGCAGTTTCAGTGTTTTTGTATTCAGCTTTATCTGCACCGGAGCGCTTAATACTTTTATACTGGTTTCGGAGGATATATTTCCGATGGAAGCTTTAATTTTTGCTTCCCCGGCTGAAGTGGGATAAAATGTGTTGCCTTTAAAACTGCCCTGTACGCCTGATACACTC
>JAEZNF010000280.1 GCA_023441845.1 Bacillota bacterium
ATTGACATAGATGAAAAGGGCATCATAACCGGTTTGTTCTAGAAAATGGTTTTAATCCTTAGCGCTTGAGTTTAAGTGGATGCCGCCTTAACAATAGAGGCGACATCCACTTATCATATTGTACTGCCGCATTGATAGCATTGTATTAAGAAGTGCCTAAAAGACGGAAATAAACGCTTTATCATATATATAGGCATAGTTTAAACATACCTTCCACACTATAATTGTGCACCCTTCGTGTATGTAGTATTTTAAGTGCCCCATAACTGTTCAAACTTTTCCAGAAACTGCTTATGGTATTCAAGTTCATCAATTACTTCTTCGAGCTTTGAAATATAGCTTTTTTCAGTCCAGCTTCTTTTACTGTTATAATATTTATTTGCAACCCTCCAGAATTTCTGTGGAAATTGCAATATAATTTTCAAAATAACAAACTCGTCTTTACTTATGTTTTCTATTGAGCAGTATTTATCCAAAATAATTTTTGATTCCCGTACTGCCCAGTTACATTTTCTCATTTTGCGCCTTAAAAAGTTGGCCACATCATAAACTTTGAGTTCAAAGCAGCAATAATCGAAATTTATGACCGACGTCTTGTTTTCGCTGCATATTATATTGTGATATGTGAAATCATGGTGGCAGAAAACGCCTTCCCTGCGTGCTTCTTCTACAAGTTCACCGTAGTTTGACCGACTTAATTGCAATAAGGCATTTTCACCAAGGTCATAAATGTAATTGAAATTTTTCAAAAATAGATAGTCAAACTTGCTGCCTTCTTTTTTAGCTATATTCTTTAGCCTCTTAATATCGTCGAGTCTCTTTGAAAAGTACGCCGGAAGCTTTCCCAATTCATCTCTCGGCTTTCCGTTCGGCGGGAGAATAAAGCCCTTTGAGGCATTATGTATTGATGCAAGCGATTTTGAAGCTTTTATAACATCATTCATGTCGTCAAAATTGCATTCTCTTCCATCTATCAAGTCTGAAACGGTATAAACATTATTATCAATAACTATAAACGGCTCGCCGTCCTCAGTACAAAGATATCTGTCAAGGTTTATAAATCCATTCTTGACAAGATGTTCCTTGGCAGTATGGATGAACATAATTCTCTCCTCCGATAGTACGCTTCTTTTCATCAGCTTTCTGCCTTTAGACGTAGTTAAAATTTGAGCATCTCTATATGGGGATATGCTTTTTATATTTATACCATATCTGTTTTCAATTTCTCTCTCAAAGTCTTGCATTAGCGACCTCCCAAAGTTGTTTATTCTATCTGGCTACCTTAATGTTTATAGCCGGTTATCTTTTGCAACAGGCAGTATATAATTTATTTATTCAAAACCTCAGCAATAAATTATATGCACTTTTATTTGACTGTAGAATTAACTATTTTCGATTTTTGCCGAGCTTGTACATAAAGAACCGCTCCTTTATGCAATACCAGCTTTTTAGGATAAAATAAGACGAAAATATTGATAAAAGCGTCATCATCGGAAAAGCATACCTGTCAAAAGCCATATATAAGCAGTGTATAACATTAAAATATATAATAACCGATAATGGAAGCAAGTATTTTGTAAAGTTTTTGAAGCACGCTGCGGCTAAACCGGGAAGGCCTAAGAGCAGTACATAGTGGTAAGCAAGTGATACATTTTTGCTTATTCCGAAGACCTCCTGCCAATAAAATGTTCCGCACCAGTAGAAGAAGGTCTTTTTTAAGGTGTACCATTTCAGGTACCCCCAGAAATCTTTTTTAAAGCCGCGCTCTATTCTCTTTTTTGCAACATCCATTTCTATCCTGTTTGTTTCCAATGAATTTTTCCCGAGCGAATAGTATACAATTTCATCAGGACTTTGAACGTATTTTATATAAGTTCCCTGAAGCATCGGATTTCCGCTTGAAGCAGCCAGAGGAATGAATTGGCCGTATCCCTTGTAATTTCTAATCCACCAGGGAGACATGATGATTATAAAGCTTAAAGTCATAGCTGTACATAGCTTTATTATCTTAAATATACGCACTTTTTTATAATAAATGAGGTATCCTGAAAGCAGCAAAGGATATAGCGCAACTGTCGGCCTGCATAACGTCACTAAAGCCCAAATGACACCTAATGCGACAAATGCCTTGCTGCTTGGCCTTTCTGAAAACAAAACCGAAAAGTATATTAAGATCATAAGAAGCATGGTAAACAAGGTTTCAGTGAGCAAATAGCCTGTTGTAGTTATATTTGGAAAATAAAATGCCGCTAAAAACGATGCCAGAAGGGCCACTCCGGTATCGAAAAGCTTTTTTCCCGTTAGCCATACAAACAGTATGGTAATACAGCTAAAAACAGCCTGTATAATACGTACTGCCTGCATGCCTGTGAGGCCAAGCCCCCATACCTTGAAAACCCCCGTGAGGAAAAGAGGATACAGAGGCATTATGAATACAGTTGGCTCGTTAAAGTTATGAAAGGTCAGGATACCGCTTTTTAATAAAACTGCCGCACTCTTATAATAGTTGAGATCGTCGCTTGATAGCGTCAGCCTGTTGGCGTATTTCAATATCAATACTATTTTAAATACCAAAGATATACCTATTATCAGGCTTAACAATACGTATGCTGCTCTTTTTACCATTTAGCATACCTCTATAAAAATATGTATGGCATAAACTACCTACTTATAAGGATTTGCTAAATGTAAAACAATTATACAAAAATTATTTTCCTGCCGCTTTGCTATTCAAGTTGTAAATATAACTATCGGTATAGTACAGCTTTTTAAGCCGCGCTTCCAACTCGTTATTTTTAACTATGTACCTTCTCTCGGACTCTAAAATGCTTTCCATAAAGTTAAACTTTGCATTTGTGAGAGAATAATACTCGTCAAGTTGAATCTCCTTTTTGAAAAAATAATGCTGGCATATTTCCAGATACTTGACTATTTCCCTTAACAGCTTGTCTCTTATGTACTCCATTATAATTTCATCCTTTGTGTAATGTTTTTTTACCGTTATCTCCCCTATATAAGTTTTACATATTAAATTTCTATATTATACCAGTATATGTTATTACACGTTTAACACCATGTCAATATATGGGATAACCTTTTGTTTGTTTTGTATATTATATCTAAATTCCCTATGCCTGGATTGTTACTTTTGACTATATATTATATTAAATATTATACTCCTTATTGTAAAATCCAAGTTTGTATATTAAGATGTATATATATGGAATGTATTACAATATATTCTGAATCTAATTAATCCTATATGGGTGGTTTATGAAAAATTTAGGTGAAACTTTTCGTCAAATTCGAATAAGTAAAAACTGGTCAATACGGGAAGCTGCCAAAAGAATGGGAATTAGCTATTCATACCTGAGCATTCTTGAAAAAGGTATTGATCCCCGCACGGGTAAAAATTCAAACCCCAAACCCGATACCTTGCGTATTATATCAAAAACATATGAGTATCCTTATGAAGAGCTTCTTAAGGAAGCGGGATATTTGCACAACGATACAGTGGCTAACAGGAATTTTGATCTTACTGTCTTTAGAAGCAATATCAATCTTATAAAGGGAAATATGACCATTAATGAGCTTTCATGTGATATCTACAACAAGACAGGTTATAAGATTGAACCGAAGCAGATTAACAGTTATTTAAATGGCGATATTGAGCCTTTTCCCGGCACTATCAATATTTTAAGCAAATATACACGGGTTTCTCTCGATTTCTGGTATGTTTTCAATACTGAAGAGACGCTGGAAAAAGAGAAAAAAAAATACCAGAACCAGATTACAAAGAGTTCTTCCGAAAAGCTGAGCAAAGAGTATATGGTATTTTCCAGTATCCGGGATGACATTAAAAAATGGATTGCGGATGAAGCCACTTTGCCTTATATACTCGTTGCTATGGAAGCTCAAAGTAAGAAAGTCAGTTCCCATGCTTTAAAAGCAATTATTGATACAATAGCTGCTGAGAAAAACAAGCAATAAAATAAGTTTTGTATCCATCTATTTACAATATACAGGAAATATAATATATTAAATTTGCTTTAAGAAAGTGGTGATGTTGTGGAACAGTTATCAATAATAAATATTATTACTGTCAGTTTCCCTGAAGCAGTTATTTTAACCCTCATCGGCATTATAGCTATAGGAAACTTCAGTTACCTGGAAAGCAAATTGAACCTTTTGAAAATTGTTTTAATGGCAGTGATGATTACATTAACCTCAAACTTTTTAAGAGATGCTCTAGACAATGAAATTGAAAGCACTATTGTGAATATATTGATAATATCAATGCTATTTACATTTATAGCAAGACTTAAATTTTATAAGTCCATTATGGCTGCTCTCTTATCCGTTATCATGCTCGCCATAATACAAACCCCTGCAGTTATAGGCGTTTCAGCTATATCCGGGATATCATATACGGAAGCTTTTAAAAATGATCTTTTGTTATTTTTATATGTTCTACCGGAAAGAATTATGGAAATTGTTTTGATTTATCTGTCAATACACTTTAATCTGAAAGTAATTGATCTCGAAAGTGATAACATAAAAAAGAAAGCATATTATGTACAATTACTGGTGTATATTACATCAATATGTACATTGATTATTCTTTCCATACTGGCAGTAAAAATACTGATATCAAACAGTAGAAGTCTTAGTCCCGGTAATATTACCCTTCTAAGGCTAACCGTATATCTGACTTTGTTTGTAGCTGTAGTACTAACATTGGCAGTACACAACACGCATGAGCATTATAAAAACAAAAACAAATTGAACAATAACGAAATAATACAGAGTCTTGACTACATAAAGGATCTAATCGAAGAAAAAGAATTAAAAGAAGCAAGCAATGCAATCGATAGTTTAAAAATACATATTACTACATCTCAATTAAAGGTTTAAATCCTATAGAAGCTAAAACTACGGAAAAGTGTCTTTTAAGCTTACTCTAAAAGACTTTCAAGATAAACGTTTGCTAAAAAACAAACTTTAAAAGAAGAATAGTATTTTATAGCTTATCTAATAAAACTCTATCATAAATTATTATTAGATAAAATTTAATTTTGTTTTTTTAGGGGAGGTAATCTGGTATGTTAAAAAAAGTGCTTGGATTTGTATCAACCGCTATAACTGCTCTGGCAATTATTTGCGCAGGTACGGCTTGCATCATCTGGTTTTATCAGCCAAAAACACCGAAATGCTTGCAGTAAATTGAAAACCGACATGTAAGTATCTTAAGTAAAATGCATCCTGAGGCTGGTCGTTTAGCTTCGCTTACTGCTCGCCCATGCATCCTGGGGCTGGTCGTGCGCTTCGCTTACTGCTCGCCCATGCATCCTGGGCCTTAAATGGCTCAGGGCTTTTTTATTGGAGTTATTTCCCTTGGAAAATCCGGCAAAAGGCCCGGGACTACGACTGCCCGAGCCTTTTATTTGCAGACATTTCTTAATTCTATACTTACAGATAATCGTGATATTTATCAAACCGAAAAAATGAATTTCAACCCTATGAGAAGTCCCACTCCGGGAAGTCCAAGCAGGCCTGTTATAATAATAGAGAAGACATTTATAGCAATATGGAATCCAAATAAACTATCTCCGAAATAGTTTATTGCAAAGAGCACTGCCAATCCTAAAATTGTATTAAACACAAGTTTCATTAATATTTTCATAGGTTTATAAAATACTCTCCCCAGTATATATAAGAATATAATTCCTAATATATATGCAAATACCAAGTTAAATTTTATTTGCATATCCATGTTCCTTCCTTTTGCCTGTTTCGCCTGTAATAATTCCCTTTAATAATATTTATTCTCCGGTTGTCTTTTTATTACTATAATTACTATAAAATAAAAGTCTCAGGGTCATTGGGTTTCTTCAACTTTTGACTGATTTCTCATGTAGAAATGACCACTAATAAAAAAGCGCCTGGACATTGTAACCCAATCGCTTAAATATTTTTATTCATATAATCGTTTTTGAATTTACAGGTTTAATACATAGCTTCGCCTCTGAATGAAATAGAGTCTGCCACCTCCGAATATCCTCCCCTTATTCCTTTCTCCTTGGCTTTCTTTATCAGGTATTCATATCTTACCTGATAGGCCTTTATCATATAAGTATAATAATCAATAATTTCCTGGTCACTGGTGTAATTAAAATTTGCATTTGCACATAGCCAATCTCTTTGTGCACTTTTTATACTTTCAATCAACTCTTTAAAATCACTGCTTTCATTAAATGAAGCAGTTTCTATTTTTTCTTTTGTTGAAAAAACTTTTGATAATCTATTGAAAAAACCGTTTTTTGGCTTCTTTATTACATAACTTTGCTGAGAGCTCAAATTCATGATTATTCTCCTTATAC
>JAEZNF010000079.1 GCA_023441845.1 Bacillota bacterium
ACCACGGCATCTTTTAACCTGTTTCCAAATATTTTTTCCAGTAGTTTATCTATAAACGAATGGCTTTCCTCATCTTCCATTTCAACAAAACTTGCAGAAAACATCATTGCTTTTGTGGACAGAAGCATTTGCCTGTAAAATGAGACTACACCACGTATTACGGGTATTTTTGTCAGTCTGCTTTTTACCGGGAGATCCCTCTTTTCCACAATTATCTCGCCGTCAGGCTTTCTTACCGCGATTGCCGCATTGTCGGGACCAATCATCATTAGCCCTTCAATAAGCGCCGATCCCCCAATAGTCGTTTTTTTCATGCTATCACCTTATTTCTTCTTAAATTCAAATTTATCGGTACGCCTCATACTATAAACAGCATTAAGAGAGCAGCCAAACCTACTGCCAGCGCAGCTTTTTTGCTCTGCAAAAGGCTAACCGCCCGCAATAAGCTTATATTCTTATTGTGTACTTCATTAAACGACGCAGCAAGCTTCACCGGTTCCTCAAAAGCTGTCAGGGTTCCAGCTGTGCTTTCTGCAACACTGCAGCCCTTTACAAGCAATTCATCAAACTTGTCGTAAAGGCCCTGCCTTACTTCACGGCATATTTCTTCCTTAACACACTGCCCGACAGTAAGCTTTGACTTTAGAACATCCATATACTCTTCAAATTCAAGTATTTTCTTCTCCATATATTATTCTCCCCATAACACCAATAAAGGACTTCCATTTATCCTTCTCCTCCTCAACAGCCTTCAATCCCTTGTCAGTGATTCTGTAGTATTTTCTGTCCGGCTTGCCGTAATCCTGTTTTACCCAATAACCCTCAATCAACTCCTGTTTCTCAAGCTTGTGTAAAGCCGGATATAAACTACCTTCCTTTAATTGGACAGAACCGTCGGTGAGTCCAAAAACTTTTTTGGTTATTTCATATCCGTATTTTTCACTGTCAATTAGTGAGGATAGAATTATTAAACTCATATTTCCCTTGATTATATCTTTTGAAAGCAAACTCATTACCTCCCTTTACTTTACATTATAATCTATATACATAGAATGTCAAGGTATATAGATTAATTTAAAACTGTGTTTTTCAATGATGCTTTTCCTTAGTCTCCAGTATTGTAAAGAGAGCATGAGATATGATCCTGGAGGTGTCTATCCCCAAGGCCTTAGCTTCCTCTTCTCCTAAGTAAAGAACATTCAGTTTCCATCTTAGCAACACAAGAGGAATCGCCCCCATAAGGAATAGAGCGGTTATCATTGTTATGCCTCCGTCCGGTTCCACTATAAATTGTATAAAAAAATCACCGGCAACGTCGACAACCCTGAATAACCTTCGTGTTATCTCGTCCCGGAGATTTTTTATTCAAATTTGATATTTTTTCATTCTTAAAATGCCATTAATTTAGAAGAATCCAAACATATTCTCCAGGGTAACGGCTGCGCTTTCATCTCAAACCACTTTTCTTTTGATACTTCCCACTGCAAATGGCATTCATTGCCATTTGCCTCTGCTTTTCCAACAGAAAGATATACCGTCACTCTAAAAGGCGATTCACTTATAAAACCGGGCCAGCATTCAAAGACATTGTCCTTACAGTCCATAGATGCAGATTTTATATAGTTTGCGCGAATTCCAACATGACTGAGGTTTTCCTTCGCCATATTACCAATGTTCAGCTTGATACCCCAATCAACTGCAAACAACTGATTAGGAGCTATGTATCTGGCCCTGGAAAAGTTTTTGCATCCGGTTAGCTGAGCTGTAGCAATGGTAGGAGGTCTTTGAAAAATATCCTCCTTATGTCCGGACGCTTCTACATGCCCTTCTTTAAGAACAACCAGTTTCGAACATATCCTGTACGCCTCCTCCATATTGTGAGTCACAAACAGTGCGACTCCACGGAAAACATCCAGTGTATCAATAAGCTGCCTGGTCAGCACGCTTCTCAAATGGTCATCCAATGCAGAGAACGGCTCATCCAGAAGCAAAGCCTCCGGCTCAATTGCCAGCGCTCTTGCTATTGCCACCCTTTGCTGCTGTCCGCCCGACAACTGATACGGATATCTTTTTTCCAATCCTACCAGCTTTACCATTTCAATCTTTTCTCGTACCATATCGCGTCTTTGTAGTTTATTCATCCCGTCCAACGCAAATCCAACATTCTCTTCAACAGTCATGTTGGGAAACAAAGCATAATTCTGAAATAAGAAGCCTATTTTGCGCTTCCTGCAGGAAATATTGATACCCTTTTCAGAATCAAACAACACTCTTCCATTCAATACAATACTACCTTTATCAGGAGTTTCCAGTCCCGCTATACAGCGAAGCGTCATGCTCTTTCCTGATCCGGAAGCTCCCAACAAACCTATGGTATCCCCTGCCGTCTCAAACCGATTATCAAGTACAAAACCCGGAAGTTTCTTTTTAATATCCACTAATAGTTCCATACCTATTTCCCCCTAACATGTATGGACTTTTTCCGATACTCCGTCCAGTAATTCATAAGTGACATTACAACAAGTGATACACCGAATATCAGAATCACCCATATAAAGGCTTTGCCCATTTCTCCACCCTCTGCAGAAAAGAATATTGCTACCGGAATAGTTTGAGTTTTCCCTGGTATATTACCGGCAATCATCAATGTTGCCCCAAATTCTCCAAGGGCCCTGGCAAAGGAGAGAACTGCACCGGCAGCTATACCGGGCCAAGCAAGGGGAACTGTTACTCTCCAGAATACCTTCCACTCAGGCACGCCTAAGGTACGTGCTGCATAGATCAAATTCCTGTCAAGTTGTTCAAATGCGCCTCTTGCTGCTTTATACATAAGCGGGAATGCAACCACGGAAGCCGCTATAACAGCTGCCCACCATGTAAAAACAATTTGAATACCGATGGAATAAAGCAGCTTGCCTAAAAATCCATTCTTTCCGAAGATAACAAGCAGAAAAAATCCGACCACCGTTGGCGGCAATACCATCGGAAGGGTCAATAAGCTGTCAACAATTCCTTTTAGCCTGCCCCTATGCTCTGTAATAAGCCATGCTGCAGCAATTCCCAGAAAAAATGTTATTGTCGTTGCAGTAAATGCAGTTTTAACGGAAATCAAAAGCGGTGATAAATCCATATCAGCTATCTCCTTCAACTATTCCATACCAATTAATTAATCAAAAACTTAAATCCGTACTTTTCAAATGTTGGCTTTGCCTTGCTGCTATAAAGGAAATTAATAAAATTCTTTGCCATATCTGCATTTTTACTTGACTTGATAACTGCCGCCGGGTATAAAACAGGTTTATGTGACCCTTTTGGAGCCTTTGCAGCAATCTTTACCTTGTCTGAAACTCTTGCATCTGTTTCATAGACAAACCCTGCATCGGCATTACCTGTTTCCACCCATGTCAAAACTTCCTTAACATCTTTGCCGTACACAGCCTTGGACTTAACCGTGCTAAAAATATCCAGCGCTTTCAAAACTTCTTCTCCATACTGTCCGGCCGGAACGCTTTTTGGCTCACCAAGCCCTACTTTCTTCACTTTACCATCTGAAAGGTCTTTAAAATCACCAACAACAGAAGAATCCTTCGGTGTAATAAGAACCACTTCATTCTCCAAAAACTGCCTGAGCGTATCTTCGATGAGCAATTCCTTACTCTTTAGCGCATCCATTTGCTTTACTGAAGCCGGTATAAAGATATCTACATTTGCACCCTGTTCAATTTGCTGCTGCAAAGAACCTGAAGATCCGAAATTATATGTTATGGCGATGTTTGACTTTTCCTCTGCGTATGCAGTCTTAATTTCTTCGAGAACATCCTTAAGGCTTGATGCCGCTGATATTGTAAGCGTTACTGATTCCGTCCCTTTTTGCAGTTCCTGTGAATTGCTCTGTTCTTCAGCCTTTTGACCGCATCCGGTTGTAAGTACTATTAAAAAAAGTATTAAACTGAATAACATAATTATTTTTTTCATTATAAACCCTCCCGATATGAATCTTATTGAGAAAAATAAAAAATGATAAAACCATAACACCTATAACAAAGATGTTACAGCCTCATCATTGAGACTTATTAATGTATGCAGTCAGGTATGCAGCTGGGCATAACCCGACATGGCATAACATTTATAGACTTGAATATAACATTTTGTAATGTTATATCATGTTTTATTATATACGGATATAAATTAAAAATCAACAGTAAATGAAATTTTATTTATAAAATATTTCAAATTATTTTGCATCACAGATATATACAACTGATTTTTAAGCACTTATTCAATTTAGACATTGAATGTTATCTTGGTTTTTGAATTATTACTCAATCATTATTGCAATTTATGCCTGTTGTTTTATTTGGTTATTTGATTTTGTTATATTAATAAGATATAATATATATATTAGAGTTGCTCCATACATTGCTACGTTGATTTATATAATGTTATGTTGCATTTTATTACAAACAACAATTATTCCTTTGATAAAGTAAGGAGGCTTAAAATGAGTGATAATACTGCCTTAACCCCTCAGGAAGTTGCCGACATATTAAAAATAGCCAAAAATACCGTTTACGAGCTCATAAAGCGAGGAGAGTTAAATGCTTACAGGGTTGGAAAAAAAGTAAGGGTAGATGTTAAAGATGTTGATGAATATAAAAACAGAACGAAAAAAATAAAAAGCAGCAATTTATCTACCTACACTCAGTATACTGCAGGAATAAATCCCTTGTTTCACGAAGAAATGCCCCGGAATGACGGCTTTGTAATATGCGGTCAGGATATTTATTTAGATATTTTATCCCGGTATCTCCAATTGCACCCGAATGGAGTCAATGCTCTACGCTCTTACATCGGAAGCTATAACGGCCTGTATGCTTTATACCAGGGTAGTGTCCAAATGGCCACAGCTCATTTATGGGATGGAGATACAGATCAATATAATGTTCCTTTTGTAAGGAGAATGCTTCCCGGAATTCCTGCAGTAATAATTCATCTTGCCTGCAGACTTCAAGGCTTCTATGTAGTAAAGGGTAACCCTAAGGGAATAAAAGGATGGGAGGACTTAAAAAGGAAAGATATATCCATAATTAACAGGGAGAAAGGAAGCGGAACAAGGGTTCTATTGGATGAACACCTTAGAAAACTTGGTATTCCTTCAACCGGTATTAAAGGATATGCCCGTGAAAGTACTTCCCATCTTGCCATTGCCAGCACAGTTGCACGAGGAGGAGCAGATATCGGTATAGGAAATGAAAAATCAGGTTTGCAGGTAAATAATATTGAATTTATTCCTTTGCAGGCTGAAAGGTATGAGCTTGTAATAAAAAAGGAGGATATTGAAAAGGCTCCATTTCAAGCAGTTCTTGAAATACTCCGCTCAGAGGAGTTTAAGCTGGAGATAGAAGGCTTAGGTGGATATGACTTGGCCGAAATAGGAAAGATCATTGCAGAAACTTAAATGATATGGCCGCTTAATAGTACCTTATACATCATAGCTTAGTTAACACTATCCAAAATTGGAATTTTATTAAAGACTAGTATTGCATAAAATAAATAACTAGCCGCGAAAGCATTTGCGACGTTGCATCGGAAGCACTCAACGTATTAAATATTACAGGATGAAGTTATCAAAATTAATGGCTAGGTATTTATTTTTCAATGTACTAGTACAACACAATATAGCATTAAATATCGGATGGATGACTACAATTCCTGAATTCTAACTCATCGTGAAAACATAAAAAACCGGGAGTTAAGCATCCCGGTTTTAATTTTAAAATACCTATACCAAAGCAAGCATCCCTGTAATATCATCCGCCGCCCATGAACTTTATGATTTCAAGGCTATCCCCGTCTTTTAGCAATATTTCCTTCCAGCTTTCCCTGTCGGGTATTTCATAATTATGCTCTATAACGACAGTAGCCGGCTTTATGCCCTTTTGCTCAAGAAACTCATATATAGATACGGCAGATTGTATTTCATTTTCTTTTCCGTTTACCGTTAGCTTCATAAAAACCTACCTCCAACACCGACAGTTATATTAAAGTATATTGACCGGCTTTCCCTCAAGTATTTTATTCATGTTCCTCACCGCACACATTTTTCCGCACATGGTACAGGAATCCTCCACCTCCGGCATGGAGCTTTCCCTGTATTTCCTCGGCTTTTCCTTATCCATAGCAAGGTCGAACATCCCTTTCCAATCAAGGTTCTTCCTGGCCACGCTCATATTATAATCCCATTCCCTCGCACCCTTTATGCCTTTTGCAATGTCGGCTGCATGGGCAGCAATTTTGGCCGCAATAATGCCTTCCTTCATGTCATCCAGATCCGGAAGACGCAGATGTTCGGCGGGGGTAACATAGCAAAGGAAATCAGCCCCGCTTGCGGCAGCTATCGCACCGCCTATCGCACTTGTAATATGGTCATATCCCGGCGCCACATCAGTAACTATAGGTCCTAATACATAAAACGGAGCGCCGTGGCAAAGCCTTTTTTGGAGCACCATGTTTGCCTGTATTTCGTTAATTGCCATATGTCCCGGTCCCTCAACCATAACCTGAACATCTTTTTCCCATGCAACCTTTGTCAATTCTCCCAATACAATAAGCTCCTCTATCTGTGACGCATCGGTAGAATCATTGATACTGCCGGGCCTGCATGCATCGCCAAGGCTTATTGTCACATCGTATTCCCTGCATATTTCAAGCACCTTGTCGTAATGCTCATAGAAAGGGTTCTCGCGTCCTGTCAGTTCCATCCATGCAAACAGAAGAGAGCCTCCCCTTGATACAATATTGGTAAGCCTTCCGTTCTTTTTGAATTTTTCGGCTGTAGCCTTGTTTATACCCGCATGGATGGTCATAAAATCCACGCCGTCTTCAGCGTGCTTTAATACAACATCCAGAAACTCTTCAGTGGTAATGTCGGCCAGATCCTTATCATAAAATCCCACAGCGTCATACACCGGAACTGTGCCAATTGCAGCCGGTGACATTTCAATGAGCTTACGCCTGAAATCCCTCGTTTTGCCGAAGGAGCTCAAATCCATAATGGCTTCCGCCCCAAGTTCAATAGCCTTTCTTGCCTTCTCCAATTCATTGTCAAAACAATGGCAGTCCTTGGAAATACCCAGGTTTACGTTTATTTTAGTCCTTAAGCCCTGGCCTATTCCCTCAGGACTCAGGCTTTTATGGTTTTTATTTGCAGGAACAGCTATTTTCCCTTCTGCTATAAGGCCTAAAAGCTCTTCAACATTTTTTCCTTCTTTTTGTGCCACCTCACTCATTTCCGGGGTTTCTATCCCTTTTCTTGCTGCCTCCATTTGCGTACTATAATTCACTTATCTATCCCCTTTCAAATTATCTCTGATATTCCGTATCATTTCCGGTATGCTTTCCGCTCCCACAATCTCCGTAACCAGTGCAATGCATTTTGCACCCTTTTCTTTTACCGTGTTAATATTATGCAGCTTTATTCCCCCAATTGCCACAAAAGGTATATTAACATTTTTAGCGGCATACTCCAGATAAGTAAGCCCAACCGGGTCACATACATCCTTTTTGGTATATGTTTTGAAAATGGGCCCGACACCTATGTAATCGGCTCCACGGCGGATGGCGTCGGCAGCCTGCTCCGGGGAGTGAGTGGAGAGACCAATTACCATCTTCTCACCTGTTAGCTCTCTGGCTTTCTCAATGGGCAGATCATCCTGTCCCAGATGCACACCGTCAGCCTCCACACTCAACGCAATATCAATCTGGTCGTTTATTATGAAAAGAGCATCATGTAAAGCGGCCATCTCCCTTATCTTCACACACTGCCTGTACTTTTCCAGTGCACTTTTGTCTTTTTCCCTGTACTGAATAATCTTGATGCCGGATTCAAGCATCTCCTTTACTACTTCAATATTATCCCTTCCCCTTGAATACTCTTCGGCAGTAATGCCGTAAATGTCGGTATCAAGCCTTTCCTTCTTACCGGCAGTAGCCGTTTTTATCTCAAAATCCTTCTCAAGTGAATATGAACTGTACCTCAGTCCTTCGAATTCCCTCGAAAGTCCTTCTTGCCCCACTACCTTCAATGTATCTTCAATAGACCTGAGTCCTTCCTGCACCCTCTTAAAATTAGCCGTTATCAAGTCTCTGATGTTCTTTTTTCCGTCTATCTCAAGCTTTTTCGATAAATCCAGCCCGATATCATTTACAGAGTCCCGTGCAAAAATACATTGGGACAATTGTGCTCCTGTCTTTTTCCTTACACTGTGTCTTAAAACCTTCAGCTTTTCGGAAATTTCCGAATCATCGAAATAAAACCTTGCTATGTCCTCCAAAACCCTAATACCCTCCGAAACCCTGTTAAGGTTTGCATCAAGTATCCTATAAGCCTTATCCACCGGCAGCCCTCCTTTATTAAAATTATTTTTTACGATATCAGCATCCAATCCTTAAATACAGGCTGATAACCTTTTTTGTAAAGCATCTCTTTAATTTCATCGACACTTCTTGGGTCAGATATATCAAACTGCCCTTCGGACTTGCCTTCTTGAGAATGTCCTCCAACCTCGGTTGATGAACCGGCAGATATCCTGGTGACTCCAAGCCCCACCAGGTTGTCCCTTAGCTCACTGCTCTCCCTTGTAGATACCGTTATACCAACACGCGGCAAAAACAGCCTTAATGCAAGCATTATCTGAACAAGGCTTCTGTTGCTAACTATTGATTTGGGCCGGAAGCTTCCGGCATGCGGTCTCATCCTTGTGACAGAAACCCCGATTTCAGTTTCAGGGTAATTTGTCTGGAGGTAATTAGCGTGAAGGCCTGTTAGAAAGGCTTCCGGCCTCCAATCGTTGAGTCCTAAAAGAGCCCCTATACCGACACTCCTCATTCCTGCAATGCAAGCCCTCTCTGGCGCATCCAGCCTGTATAAATAATTCTTCTTCGGGCCTCCCAAATGCACCTCATCGTAAACACCCTCATCATAAACTTCCTGGTATACAGTAAGGCCATCAACTCCAGCATCTATAAGCTCCTTGTACTCTGCCGTTTCCAACGGGTAAATCTCTATAGATATCGAAGAAAAGTATTTTTTCAGAATTTCAACACAGTCTTTTATGTATGAAACCGGACTTTCCTTTCTCGATTCACCCGTCAGTATCAGTATGTGCTTAAGGCCGGTATCTGCGATTATTTGGGCTTCCTTTTCCACTTCATCCAGTTTAAGCTTCTTGCGGGAAATATTATTGACAACATTGAAACCGCAGTAAGCGCACTTGTTTACGCAGTAGTTAGCCAGGTACATGGGGGTATAAAGGAAGATTACCTTCCCAAAATGCTGGTGTGTCAACTTCTGCGACTTAAAAGCCATCTTTTCCATATGTAATGAAGCCCTGTTTGATAGAAGCGTAAGGAAATCCACATCATTAAGATTCTCCTTCTCTATTGCCCTTAATACGTCAGCATCGGTTACTCCTTTATCAAAAGCCTCAAAATCAAAGTTTTTATACTTTTCATAAGTCTTGTAAAACTCCATTTCCATCCTCTCTCTTTCAATAACAGACAACTAACTTTTGTTCCCATATTATATTTATTTCAATCGTTTAAAAAACCTGTCAACGGTGAAGACGCTTCGGCAAACTCCTTTACAGAGCCTGTTCCCGCAAGATAAGCCTTCCTGCCTGCTTTAACGGCTAACCCGAAAGCTTCCGCCATTGCAAGCGGATCACCGGCCGTCGCAATCGCTGTATTTACAAGCACGGCAGCAGCACCTATTTCCATTGCCTCGGCAGCTTCGGAAGGTTTTCCTATTCCTGCATCCACCACTATCGGCAGGTCTATTTCATCAACCAGAATCTTCACAAGCTCTCTGGTTTTTAGCCCTTTATTTGTACCTATGGGTGCGCCAAGCGGCATAATTGCTGCTGCTCCGGCTTCTTTAAGCCTTTTTGCAGCCATCAGATCGGGACACATATACGGCAGGACGGTAAACCCTTCTTTTGCCAGTATTTCAGTGGCCTTTATGGTTTCCATATTGTCAGGCAGCAAATACTTGTTGTCCGATATAACCTCAATCTTAATCCAGTTGCCGCATCCCGATGACCTTGCAAGCCTTGCTATTCTGACTGCCTCTTCCGCATTCCTTGCTCCCGACGTATTCGGCATCAATACGCATCCTTCATGTATGAAATTAAGCATATTTTCATCCTGAGAATCAAGATCAACTCTCCTTAATGCTACTGTAACAACCTGAGCTCCCGACAGCCTTATTACGTCAGGTATAATCCTATTCGAGTGGTATTTTCCCGTACCTACGAAAAGGCGGCTTTTAAGCTCTACTCCTCCTATTACCAACTTATCATTTTCCATTATTGACCTCCTAAAAATTCAAATTACATATTCACAGGAAATATAAAGCCTGGGGTCTTACCATTCTCTTAAAGAGTGTCTGAAATACCTGAATAACAAAATCGTGCGAACCGGTAAACCGTCGAAATTCCCGGATTTTCTTTTTATAATTCAAGGCACTCTATATGCCGGAATTCTCTTAGTAGGTCTCAACGCACAATTAATAGTTATATAATGCATTACAAATCTACTTCCTTGATTTTGCGGTTTACAAATCCAGGTTACGTGGGCGAGCAGTGCAGCGACCTGCCCTGAATTTTATGCGTTACAGACCTCTTGAAAAACGGTAGCAAATAAATTAGGCTTACCCTTTAAGGATAAGCCATTATAAGCAATAATACTCATGTCCGCTTCCCTACGATGGCATTAACCACATCAGGTTCAAAGGGTTAAGATTAAATCTTTCTCAGCCGTTTTCGGCACCCCCAGCTTAATATTATGTTTTCAACATTTGTATTATAACAATTTAAACCATGTTTTGTAAATAACAAAGCTCAATAAATTCATAAAATAGTTATTTTTTAAGTATTAGACACCTATTCCTTTGGCATTTTTTGTGCAATATCAAGTCCTATGAATTATTTTACTTCGCTTTTCTGCTCTTCAAAATTCTCGCCAAGTCTGCAGCTGACGACAAGAGCTGTAGCAATAGTTCCAAGTGTACCGCCTATCAATATACCAATCAATAAACCATACCAATAATTCATATCTGTGCACCTCCGCCTGATTTTTTAAAAGCTTTGTCATAATAATCGGCAAGTAAAACAAAATAATTAATCACAAATTTCATTATTTCAATAATTATTTTTATTTTACTTTCCAAGGTTCAGGCACTTTTCAATTATCGTAAACGCTTCTGCTC
>JAEZNF010000106.1 GCA_023441845.1 Bacillota bacterium
TTCTTGGACTGGGTTATGACGGTGATTGGGCGTTGCTCTCACCTTTCCCGGATAAATCACTTATCCGCAATGCTATGACTTATACTTTTGGAGAAGAAATGGGCTTGCAGGCACCAGGCTGGAGGCATGTTGAAGTCTATCTTAACACTGACAACCAGCCATTGTCTGCCGATGATTACCAGGGTGTGTACCTGCTTGTAGAGACACCTGAAATACAAAAGAATCGTCTTGATATAGCCAAGCTTAAGGAAACAGACTTAACAGAACCGAATATTTCAGGCGGCTACCTCATGCAGTTCAATATGCAGGCAGCTGAAGCACCATTAATCAAGGGTAATGGTTGGAATGACCTTGAATTAACAAAGCCTTCTGATGCGAAGCCTGAACAAATTGCCTGGATAACCAATTACATTCAGAAAACACAAAATGCAATTCACAGTTCGAATCCGTCCGACCCGACAACCGGCTATCCTGCGTATATAGATGTTGATTCATTTGTAAATTACATAATTATACAAGAACTTGGTCGTGAAGTAGATGCATATATGCGCAGTACCAGAATATACAAAGACCGTGATAAAAAGCTTTGCGCCGGTCCTCTTTGGGACCATGACCTTTCATATGATGGTTACGCCGGTGGGGGATTTGGTGGCGGTTCGTCCTCTACAGTACAAGGTTGGCAGTTCCAGTCCGGGGGTGGTTTTTTCGGTACTACCTGTGACTGGTTCGCTACACTAATGAAGGATGCAAGTTTCCAAAGTAAGATCAACGCCCGTTGGAAAGAATTGCGCCAGGGTCCTCTATCCGATGCAAAAATGTCTGCACGAATTAAAGAGCTTACAGCACCATTAACTAATGCTGCAAAGCGCAACTTCCAGAAATGGAATATCCTAAACACTTCACAAGTAGGTGGTTTTTCAACTCAGACAACCCAGACATGGGAACAGCAGTTAACAATTCTTGAAAACTACCTGCACAAAAGAGCCGCATGGCTGGATACATCCGGATGGAAACCAACTTCTGGTGGCGGCGGTTGGCCTGGTATGTAAAATATCAGCACAATAACTCTTTTAAGTTAAAAATCAAAAGCTCGGGGCCGTCAAGGCCCTCTTGCTTTTGACCGGATTTCTCTTCAAGAAATGGCCACCAATTAAAAAATCCCATTCAATATAGAAGTTATATTGAACAGGATTTTTTAATTTTTATTGCTGTTATATCATAAAATCAAGCTGTAATAGGCGCAGCATCACTTCTTCCACTTTGGCACAAAGCAATTACGCGCCTTATACAAGTAATAAAAGCTGACAATCTTTGCATCAAGCGGCTTTCCGGCTTTAATAAAATTAGTATACATGTGATTAATTCATTTCTATATTGGTTTCATCAAGATACTTGCAAACCTGGTCTAATAACTCAAGTAATACTTCGCTTTGCTTCTC
Organism: Bacillota bacterium; assembly: GCA_023441845.1. Lineage (GTDB taxonomy): Bacteria > Bacillota > Clostridia > Acetivibrionales > DSM-2933 > JAEZNF01. The sequence goes on from JAEZNF010000106.1 coordinate 1,440, forward strand.
CCCTAATCTCTCAATGAGACCGGAAAATAAGTCCTTGAAATAGATCGTTACTTTTTGTACTACCTTTTCCCCTTTATCTGTTAACTTTATGTCAACAACTCTCTTATCCCTGGAGTCAGTGCTTTTTTCAATATACCCTTGCGTACTTAAGCTTTTTATTAATTCAGTAACCGTAGGAGATGTTACACACAATTTCCTGCTGATTTCCGAAACTTTGACGACATTTTTGCCATCCTGGGCTAGTTGTTCAATACAGAGTAAAACACGTACTTCACTTTGTTTAAGTCCTATTAAAGGCTGCTTGCGCCGCTCAGATCTCGTCAAGTTTTCAAATGTCTCCACAAATCTTCTAACATCTATACCCAATTCTTTGTGCAAGAAATTCACCTCATTTGTGAATACGACCATTCGAAATAAAGGCTGTATTCATGTGCAATAATATGGATAATCAACTTTATAATTGAATTTATTAATTAGCCAAAATACTTTAAGGCATCGCTATTTTTCGCTACATAATATATTAAGGTATAAAGTTGTTTATCTTTAGTAATATCCCCAAATTATTATATCTTATAAGCACATGTTCAACAACACCTTTTTTGCTTGCTATGCTGCAGGATCTTCTTCCAAATATTCATCATCCGAAGTATCCTCTTCATCAGACTTTACTTTCAGAAATATTGAAAGTATAACGCCCACAATCAAGAGCGCGGCACCTATATAAAAAACATTGGATAATGCATCTCCCATAATTGTTTTAACCTTTCCAATCATATCAGCAAATAATTGCTGATATGACCCCGGTATACTCCCTTGCAAAGCCGCAAGCTTATCTTTATTAAGAAGCAATTGCGGATTAGCTATGGCTTTTAATTTTTCTGCGGTTGATAAATCCACCTGTGAAAGATCTGTTCCGGAACCTGGCGTCATTAATGTTGCCATCTTCTTTGCCATTGATGTGTTCATAATAGATCCAAATATGGCAATAAAGATAGTTCCTCCAAGGTTACGGAAAAGGGTGCAGGTTGATGTAACTACACCAAGCTGTGAAGATGAAGCGGAGTTTTGTGCTGTTGTTGTAAATACTGTCATACCAAACCCAAGTCCTACACCAAAAACAATCAGGCTTACGGCAGCCAATCCAATATTAGTCATATTGGCCATAATAATCATACTTCCGCTCATTATCGCCAGTCCAAGTACGGCAAATAATCTGTAATTACCGGTTTTTGATATCCAACGTCCAACCAGTGCGCTGAATATGACCATCATAACCGACATTGGAATATTTAATAATCC
>JAEZNF010000157.1 GCA_023441845.1 Bacillota bacterium
CAATAATATTAAATTGTGCGCACAGTTAATATTATTATTAAAGGGTGAATCTTATGAAGAAATTAATAGCAGCTATACTATTTTGTTCTATCATGCTTTTTAGTGTAAACATGCCATATGCAGGAAACAATGAACAATTGGCACAGAACAAGGAATTTTTCAAAGATAAAACTAAAATAGTCAGATTATCTAAAAAGGATTTTATTAATCAATATGGTCACAACAATAGTATCCCCCGTACAGATGCGGAAGTAATCAAACTTTCAGAACGTTTATACTCAAAAAACAAGAATGCAAAGGCTAAAGAAGCATGTGGCGAAGCTGATTTCGGCAATCTATACGCAGCACTTTCAAACCCCGATATCAGTAATCAAGCAGTTAATACAGTACTTCAGCAAGCTACAAGCAGCAGGCCGAGCTTACCTCAGAGCTATCAGTCCGGCAACGTTAGAATTTTTTATACGACTAATGATTCAAACGCAGCCAATAATGTGACATTTGACAATATAGTAAGAACAGCTTTTATTCTCAACAAGGCATGGCTTGATTACACTGCCAACTTTACAGAACCCAAGGGTTTTCTATTAAGTGGTACCAACACTATCGATGTTTATGTGTATGATCTCCCCAGCTATCTTGGAGTAACAAGCTCATACTGGGATTATATCGAATTAGATAGTCAGAGTTGTGTTATGGATGATCTAAACAGGCAAACCACACCGGTGCACGAGCTTTTTCACCGTGTACAATACAGCTATGGATATGTTAGCGGAATAGCTTTGAATTGGGCTGTTGAAGGAACCGCTGAATGGAGCCAGAAATATATGGCAAGTAGTATTGGTGATTGGAAGGGATGGGCAAATAACTGTTTACAGAATACAGATAAAGCCTTAATTTCAAGTAGAAGTTATGATGCCGTTCTTTTTTGGATTTATCTTACACAACGCACTTCAGCCATTGGTGTCAGTGAAAAAGAATTTATAAAAAGAGCATGGACAAACTATAGTACCAGTACCACTAAAGATATGAAAAGTGCAGTTCTGCAAGCTATAAAGTCATCAATGGGCACTAATTACACCTTTAATACCATGGCCATACAATGGATGTTGACCAATTATTATAAAGATATGACTAATGCCCCTGCCCAATTCGATTACATAGATGATGAGACAACACTGCCTGGTGGCGGACCATTGTATCATATAACCCCTGTTTCCTGTGCAAAAGGTACTACAACCGGAACTGTGTCAAGCTATGGTGCAGACTACCTTTCATACAGCATTCCCAGCACTGTTGGAAATGTAAGCATATCGGCTACAGGAAGTAATTATGATTTTGCTTTTTGTTATATGCTGATTAAAAATGGATCTTGCGTTAGTGTCCAATACCCCCAAAACGGCTGCGATATGACTAGTACATATAATGTGAATTTCGCACCGGGTTCAGTTGATAAAGTTGTTGCAATAGTTATGGGAGTTAATGACGGCGGAAATTATACTTTGAACACAACATTTTAAATATAAAATGTACATTCCCGGCAAAATCTATACCGTATGAGTTAAATAACATACAAAAATTAACAGCTATGCTGCCAAAATGTGAGCATAGCTGTTTTGCCCTAAAGAGGGTTGGATTTGTGGGGACAAGGAATTACCATAGCAACGAAGTTAATATTGATGCTATGGCAGAATAGTAAGTTGGCATTTCAAACATCTTGAAAGTACTGATTGCATTTACAATCAGTGGGACAAGTATACCTACTAAAGTTAAAGCATTGGGACAGTTCTCTTGCTTCCCGATTTTTACACAATCTGCCGGTTCTTCTGCTTTCTCTTTCTATAACGCATGAAAATTGCAAGCAATACTACCATAGCAGCAATTATCGGTAACGAAGGCTCGGACATCTGAACAGGATCACCTATATCAAGGGCCCAATACTACTATCGGGATAACAGCTTTTTTCCATATTTCCGGTTTCTTTAAAAGAATCCGATAAATCAGCTTTATAATGGCAAATAGAAAAACAACTGTTCCGGTTACAAATATCATTGCAGTCAAATGATCAAATCCTGAAGCAAAAGGAACATGTATCAATGGAACAATGCATGTAAAAAGTATAAACCAGACAGCCGGAATAGACAAAACCGGAATATTTCTTTTAGTAAAAATAAGATTAATGTTCAAAGGAGTAAGCCAATACAGGCAAATAAGCATTGCAATAACCATTGAGGGCATAACAAGGCCTACAACCGACATAAGAGGATCGATTCCAAAAAGCATCCAGTTTGGTATACTTGAAGGAATTATATCACCATTGGATAACGTAAAAAGGTAATCTACCCAGAGATTTTTACATACCCTGAACATCCGGAGTTTAATATTTCTATCCGCACATTCGATGGAGAGAATTACCTTAACAAAGGCTTCACTGACTATATCTTCTGCAACAGCATGATTCTGACACAAAGATACCGTGTAAATATATATTTCTTTATAGTACTTTTCATACAGCTCTTTGATGCTTTCAGAATCCACACTTTTTTCCCCTATATTTAATAAACGCACGAGTATCATAAATGTCACAAAGTTTTATAGTATTCATTATGTACTATAAAACGGAATTTCAGATAAGGTGAAAAACCTTTGTCTGTAAGTCGTTGTGCCAGCATGCCTGTCCATTATTGCTTGCTAGTTCGTGAATTATTTTTTATAATTGAATTTATCGGAGAAAAAAAGCATGCATAACGAAGTATTTGGATTTACCCGATAAATTAAGGGAAACTTAAAAATAACTGATCTCACGATAAAACTATATTAAGGAAGCCTGTTATAATGGGACGTCGGCGCCCCGTAACAGAGTTCGTTTCCAGAAGTGGAGCACAAACAGATGAAGTGCTTTTTAACATATAAAAAGCACCAGATCCGAATAATATGGAGGAAAAACAATGGCATTTATTTCATTTGAAAACGTATATAAGGAATATGGCACAGGTGACAGCCTTGTGAGGGCTCTGAATGATGCGAATTTTTCTGTGGAGCAAGGGGAATTGGCGGTAATACTTGGCTCCTCCGGTGCAGGAAAAACTACAGCATTGAATATTTTGGGCGGAATGGACTCCGCAACACGAGGCAGGGTGTTGTTTGACGGCAATGATATTACTCACTGGAACGAGACACAGCTATGCCAATACCGCCGCACTGATGTTGGGTTTGTGTTCCAGTTCTACAATCTGGTTCCTAATCTTACAGCACTGGAAAATGTGGAACTGGCAGCACAGATTTGCTCGAACAGTTTGGATGCTGCCGAAACCTTGAAAAAGGTTGGTCTTGGTGATCGAATGGACAATTTCCCGGCTCAGCTTTCCGGAGGAGAACAGCAGAGGGTTTCCATTGCCCGTGCTCTGGCGAAAAGACCAAAACTGTTGCTTTGCGATGAACCGACAGGAGCATTGGACTATGTGACCGGCAAGCAGATTTTACAGCTTCTGCAGGATACCTGTCGCAAAGAAGGTATCAGCGTTATCATCATCACTCACAACAGCGCTATTGCGCCAATGGCAGATAAGGTAATACGGTTCAAGAACGGCAAAGTGGTGGATATAGCAGTCAATGCCGAACCTATTGGCATTGAAGAAATTGAGTGGTGAGCCTATGAGAAAAAGAGCCTTTTATAAAGATATTGTCCGCACATTAAAAAACAACCTGTCCAGATTCTTTGCCATTACTGTGATGGCAGCCCTTGGAATAGGCGTATTCTCAGGCTTTGCAGTAGGTTGTATTGATGCTATTGAATCTGCTGACCTCTTCTATCATAAACAAAACACTTATGACATCCAGATCGTCTCCACCCTTGGACTGACTGACGATGACCTTTCCGCCGTGTCCGGAGTGAATGGTGTGCGTGAAGTATTCGGCAGCTACAGTATGGATGTGAAGGCTTTAAAGACAGACGGGAAATTACTGCCGGCAAATCTGGCCGTCCTGGACGCAGACGGCATGAACAAACCATATGTGCTTGAAGGCAAGCTGCCCGCTCAACCGGGGCAAATTGCCGTGAACTCCAAATTCATTAAGGATTCGGGGCTACATGTGGGAGATATTATCACTCTCTCAAAAGCCGATACGACAGGAGAAACTGCCGCAGCAGGTACAACGGCGTCTGACAGCGGGAATGATGACCAAACCGATATGGAAATTAATATAGAAAGTGATTCCACAGCACCGGTGTTAGCAGTAAGCAAATATGAAATCACTGCAGTTATATTAAGCCCTCTGGACATTTCCAACACCGGTAGCGGCCTTTCATCTGTTTCTTTCTCATCAAGCGGCAGTGATTACATGATGTATGCCACAGCAGACTGCATCGAAAGTGGTATTTACAATGCTATTTACATTACCATAGACGGCGCATCGGAGTTGAACTGCTATTCAAATGAATACCAAAAGCTGGTGGACAATGTAACTGCCACAATCAAATCGACCATACAGAAAAAACGACAGCAAGCAAGGTACGATGAAGTCGTAGCCGATGCCAAGGCTAAAATTGCTGAATCTGAAAAACTGTTGGCGGACAAAAAGACCGAGGCAGAACTTATTTATGGACAGAATAAGCCGGATAAAAACATGTCCGACTACGAGGATTCCATTGCTAAAGCCATGCAGAAGCTGGACGATGCTAAAGCTAAAGTCTCCGAAATGGACATGACGAAATGGTATGTCTGGGATAGGAGAAATAACGACAGTTGTGCCGGACTTAAAAGTGATATCAACTTCATTCAGGAGGTTACCAAGGCTTTCCCGATTTTTTTCTTCCTGGTGGCGGTACTCATAAGCCTGACCACCATGACCCGCATGGTAGAGGAGGATCGGGGCCTAATCGGCACCTATAAATCGCTTGGATATTCCAACTTCCGGATTAGTTTGAAATACATTTTCTATGCAGTACTGGCATGTGTCATTGGAGGCATTTTGGGAAGCGTGATCGGGTTTGTTGGACTTCCTATGATAATCGGAATCATTATGAATACCCTTTATATATTGCCAATGTATCAGATGCCCTTCAATCTCGGATATGGACTGGGTGGATTCGGTCTGTTTCTCGTGGGTATTTCGGGTGCAACTGCTATCTCCTGCTTTGAGATGCTGCACCAGCGTCCGGCAGAACTGATGCGTCCCAAAACACCCAAAGCAGGAAGTCGGATTCTGTTGGAACGCATTCCTTTCATTTGGAAGAGACTGAATTTCCTGAATAAGGTAACCTGCCGTAACCTGTTCAGGTATAAAAAGCGCGCGATAATGACCATTGTCGGTATTTTAGGCTGCACGATGCTTATTGTACTTGGATTCGGTTTGCGAGACACCGTAGGAGGGCTGATGTCCGACCAGTTTGATACTGTGACAGTATATGATGCCATCGTAGCAACAGACAACCTGAACAAGGAGAAAATGAATGCACTTGTCAATGAATGGAAAACATCCGGAATGGTGAAGGATGAGTTGCAAATTCAGGTTTCCAACTTGACGCTGCGGAGCAGCGGCGATAGTGTGGATATTCCCGTAATGGTGATTCCGGACGATGCAGATTTGAACAAATATGTTCACCTGTATAATTCCGCAAACGATAAAGCAATGTCGCTGCCATTAAACGGCATTGTGGTTACTCAAAATGCAGCAAAAAAACTTGCTCTGACCAGTGGCGACATCGTGTCTTTGCAAAATGAAGACAATCTGGAGCATAATTTTCCGGTAGCTTTTGTAGCAACAAACTATGCAGGTAATTATGTATATGTCAGAGAAAGTTGTTATCAGGCAGCATTCGGCGACTATACCG
>JAEZNF010000175.1 GCA_023441845.1 Bacillota bacterium
TTAGGTGAGATGAGTTTAGAAGAGATGAGAAGAGACAGGCGAGACAAGTTTTATTTTGTTTATTGTGCCAGCTATTCTTAGCTGGTTTTTTTAGTTTATAGGTCAATTCTCATGTCTTCTTTCAAAAAAGGAAGGAGGCGGTCATTAATGTTCTACCCGGAATTTTCGGTGGTAAAGGATTTAGCTAAGGACTATAACATTATTCCAATTACAATGGAAGTATACGCGGACATGGAAACACCCATAAGCCTTTTTAAGAGGTTTGAGGACAGTGAGTTTTGTTTTCTTTTGGAAAGCGTCGAAGGTGGGGAGAAATGGGCAAGGTATTCCTTTATCGGGAGAAATCCTTTTATTATTGTTAAAAGCAGCAATAAAAAAACTTACATTGAAGAAAAAAACGGAACAATAAGTATAGAAGAAGGCAATCCGGTTGAAGTGCTTAAAAATCTTCTAGGAAAGTACAAAGGAGCCGGCATACCTCAATTACCCAGGTTTAACGGCGGTGCAGTAGGGTTTTTCGGCTATGACCTCATAAGGTACTACGAGAATCTTCCCGATGTACCTGAGGACGATCTTAATATTCCCGAAAGCCATTTCATGTTTACCGATGAAGTTATTGTTTTTGACCACCTAAAGCAAAAGATTCACATAATTGTAAACCTGCATGTGAACGGAAACCTTGAAAGGAGCTATAACAGTGCCGTAGAAAGAATTAAAGCCATATATAAGGAAATTCTTTCTTCAAGGTGGAAGATTGCCGATAGCTTTAAGCCTGATTTCGAGTCGGGTAAAAAGGATATCGAATTTACAAGCAACACAACAAAAGAAAAGTTTTGTGAAAATGTAATAAAAGCCAAGCAGTATATAAAAGACGGAGATATATTTCAGGTAGTGCTCTCCCAGAGGCTCTGCGCCAGGACAAATCAGGACCCGTTCAATATATACAGGGTATTAAGAATCATAAACCCATCTCCGTATATGTATTATCTTAAGTTTAAAGACTACAGGATTGTTGGTGCTTCACCTGAAATGCTCGTCAGGGTTGAAGATGGAGTTGTTGAAACCTGTCCGATAGCAGGTACCAGAAAGAGAGGTCTTACCAAAGAAGCGGATGAAGCTTTGGAAAGAGAGCTTCTTGCTGACCGGAAGGAGTTAGCCGAGCAAACAATGCTTGTAGATCTTGGAAGAAATGATATAGGTAAGGTGTCAAAGTACGGAAGTGTGGTTGTAAAGGATTTGATGCACATAGAAAAGTACTCGCATGTCATGCATATAGTGACAAACGTGCTGGGAGAGCTGCGTGATGATAGAACGCCGTTTGATGCGCTGATGTCAGTCCTGCCTGCTGGCACTGTTTCGGGGGCACCCAAGGTAAGGGCAATGGAGATAATCGATGAATTGGAGAACGTAAAGAGGGGAGCGTATGCAGGCGCTATAGGCTACCTCAGCTTTAATGGCAATCTGGACAGTTGTATTACAATAAGAACCATGGTTTTCAAGGATGGAATGGCTTACATTCAGGCAGGTGCAGGAATAGTTGCCGATTCGGTTCCCGAGAACGAGTATGAGGAAACCATAAATAAGGCCAAAGCACTTCTAAAATCCTTGGAGGAAGTTGGTGAAATAAGATGATTATAATTATAGATAATTATGATTCGTTCACATATAACCTTTATCAGTATATTGGTGAGATAAATCCCGACATTGAGGTTTATAGAAATGATAAAATTACGGTTGACGAAATAAGAGAAAAGAAGCCTACCCACATCATTGTTTCCCCGGGGCCGGGTTTTCCGAAAGATGCAGGAATATCCATACAGGTGATCAGGGAACTTGGTAAAAGCATACCTATACTGGGGGTTTGCCTGGGACATCAGTCTATTGGAGAGGCATTCGGCGGAAAGGTTGTACATGCAAAGGAGCTTATGCACGGAAAGGATTCAATGCTTAATGTTGATCAGGAATGTGAATTGTTCCGGGGGCTGCCCGGAAAAATAAAAGCCGGAAGGTATCATTCGTTAATTGTAGATGGCGAATCCTTACCGGAGGATTTAAAGGTTACAGCAAGGGCTGCAGATGGCGAAATAATGGGAATCAGGCATGCCCAATACCCGGTATTCGGCATACAATTTCACCCTGAGTCAATTATGACGCCAGGAGGCAAAGATATATTGGCTAACTTTCTTAAAATTAGAATAAATAATTAAGGGTATCTAAGAAGAGATGAGAGGAGAGGTCTAGATGCTTAAAAGTGCTATTAAGAGTGTGGTTGAAGGGAAAAGCCTAACTGAGGAAGAAATGATGGCCGCAATGAACGTTATAATGGAAGGTAATGCTACGCAGGCTCAGATAGGCAGTTTTATAACAGCCCTTAGGATAAAAGGGGAGACCGTTGAAGAGATTACCGGAGGAGCAAAGGTTATGAGGGCAAAAGCCGAACCTATAATCCCTGATTTGGAATACTTTATTGATATAGTCGGTACCGGGGGAGACGGTACCAACACCTTTAATATATCTACTGCTTCTGCCATTGTTGCTTGTGCAGGAGGAGTTCATGTTGCCAAACACGGAAACAGAGCGGTATCAAGCAAAAGTGGCAGTGCTGATGTTCTGGAAGCTTTGGGAGTGAATATATTGTTAACTCCCGAACAGGCTAGAGACTGTCTGCAAAGCCTGGGGATATGTTTTATGTTTGCACCTACCTACCATAAATCCATGAAACATGCTGCCGGACCAAGAAAAGAGTTGGGGATAAGGACAATATTTAACGTTTTAGGGCCTCTTACTAACCCTGCCAAAGCAAAGGGAGAGGTACTAGGGGTATTTGACAAGAAGCTGACCGAACCGTTGGCAAATGTTCTGCTGAATCTGGGGATTGAAAAGGCCATGGTCATACATGGCATGGATGGTATGGATGAGATAACCTCAACTACTTCAACAAAGGTGTCGGAAGTATTGAACGGAAAGGTTATAAATTATGAAATAACTCCTGAGGAATATGGTATTAAAAGAGCTGAAAAAGCAGACCTGATAGGTGGAGATGCAATGGAAAATGCAAGCATTATCCTATCTGTTCTAAGCGGCGATTTAGGTCCTAAAAGAGACATAGTTGTATTAAATTCGGCAGCCGCTCTTTATGTGGGCAAAATAGTCCCCAGCATACAAGAAGGCGTCAAAATGTCTGAAAAAATAATTGATCTGGGATTTGCATTAAAGAAACTTAACGAACTGAGGGAATTTACGCAAAAATCTATTGCATAGTGATTTTGAAAACAATTCATTTTTAGAAAATATATTATTTGAAATGCACTTAATTTATTTGCTGCCTGATAAAATGAATTTCAAGAAACTTATTTTGTTAAGCGGCAATGGTTTGAAAGACGGAGGGATTTATGATTTTAGATAAAATAGTTGAACAAAAAAGAATCCAATTGGCAGGGGAAAAGAAGCAAATTTCTGTTGAGGGTTGGAAACAGCGCCTGGCAAGACCGGGACTTCATAAAACGATTGATTTTTTCAGTGCAATAAAAAGAAAAGATGAGATATCCATTATCGCGGAAGTAAAAAAAGCTTCGCCATCAAAAGGGGTAATAAAAGAGGACTTTAATGCCTTAGAAATTGCAAAAGAATATAGCTCTTCAAATGTGAAGGCAATATCGGTTTTGACTGAAAAAAACTTCTTTTTGGGGGATGACGATTATCTTGTGAAAATTCGCCAAAATGTACCTCTTCCTCTTTTAAGGAAGGATTTTATAATTGATTTATGGCAGGTATACCAGGCAAGGTATATCGGTGCGGATGCCATACTTTTAATAGCAGCCATTCTTTCGGACGATGAGCTTACCAAGTTTCAGGTTGTGGCAAATATTCTGGGAATGCAGTGCATAGTTGAGGTTCATGACAGGGAAGAGGTTCGGAGGGCTCTCGATTCAGGAGCTAAAATAATAGGCATAAACAACAGGAACCTGAAGACTTTTGAGGTAGATATAAAAACTACCGGGAGCCTTATGAATTATATTCCCCACGATAAAGCGGTGGTTAGTGAAAGCGGGATAAAAACGGCTCAGGATATGAAATACTTGAAAGACCTTGGGGCTGATGCTGTACTTATAGGTGAGACTTTTATGAGGGCAGGGTCCATAAAAGAAAAAATCAACGAGTTAAGGGCGTGACGTGTATGGCAAAAGTTAAAATATGCGGTATTACACGAAAAGAAGATATACAATACGTAAATAAATATATCCCGGAGTATATAGGTTTTGTTTTTGCGCCGAGCAGAAGGAGGGTGTCTCCTGAGAAGGCACTTGAACTTATTAAGGAGCTTGACCGAAGAATAAAAAAGGTAGGAGTATTTGTTAATGAAAGTGTTGAAGAAGTAGCATATACAGCAAAGAAATGCGGCCTGGATATTGTGCAGATTCACGGTGATGAGCACGAAGGATATTTGGAAAGGCTCAGGGAAATGCTGGACAGTGAATGCTGGACTGATATAACCGAAAGAGTTGAAATATGGAAGGCTGTCAGGGTTAGGGATACAGATTCCCTGAATGTCTTAAAAAGTTGCAATGCTGACGCTTTTCTGCTGGATGCCTATGTTGAAGGAAGCTATGGCGGAGCAGGTAAAACATTCAACTGGGAGCTTGTCGTTAAAGCTGCTAAAACAGCTAAAATCATTTTAGCCGGTGGACTTAACAAGCATAATGTAGTTGAAGCACGCGACCTGGTCCAGCCCTATGCGCTTGATGTCAGCAGCGGTGTTGAAACGGACGGTTTCAAGGATGAGATTAAAATAAGGGATTTTATTTGTATTTCCAGAAGCTATTAGAAAGGAATGGAGTGATTGATATGAACAAAGAAAAGAAAGGCAGGTTTGGAGAGTTTGGGGGCCAATATGTACCCGAAACTCTTATGAATGCGCTTATAGAGCTGGAAAATCAATATGAGAAACTCAAAAATGATCCTGAATTTATTATTGAATTGAATTTTTATCTTAAAGAGTACGCCGGAAGGCCGTCACTTCTTTACTATGCGGAAAAGATGACAAAGGATCTTGGAGGGGCCAGAATATATTTGAAACGTGAGGATTTAAACCATACAGGTTCCCATAAAATCAACAATGTGCTTGGGCAGGTGCTGCTGGCAAAAAAAATGGGAAAGAAAAGGGTGATTGCGGAAACCGGCGCAGGCCAGCATGGTGTGGCAACTGCTACAGCGGCGGCTCTGTTTGGCCTGGAATGCGAAGTTTTTATGGGAAAGGAAGACATGGAGAGGCAGTCTTTGAATGTTTTCAGGATGACTTTGTTGGGTTCAAAGGTTCGGCCTGTTTTGTCCGGAACGGCTACTTTGAAAGATGCAACAAGCGAGGCAATGAGAGAATGGGCGGCCACCGTTGAAAGCACCTTCTATTGTTTGGGCTCGGTAGTAGGGCCTCATCCCTATCCTACAATAGTAAGGGATTTTCAGAGCGTTATAGGCAATGAAGTTAAAGAGCAAATGCTGGATAAGGAGGGCAGACTGCCTGATTGCCTCATTGCGTGTGTGGGCGGAGGAAGTAATGCAATGGGACTTTTCTATCCTTTTAAAGAGGACACCGAAGTAAGGATGATTGGCACAGAAGCGGCAGGTGACGGTGTTGACACCGACAGGCATGCAGCTTCGATAACAAAAGGCAGCATAGGTGTACTACATGGTATGAAATCTTATTTCCTGCAGGACGATGACGGACAGATTACTCCGGTATATTCCATATCTGCGGGGTTGGATTATCCCGGAATAGGCCCCGAGCATTCCTACATGCATAAAACCGGGAGAGCGGAGTATGTGCCTATAACTGATGATGAGGCCGTTGAAGCCTTCAAATATTTGACAAGGACAGAAGGGATAATTCCCGCAATAGAGAGTTCGCATGCCGTAGCATATGCATTGAAGCTTGCGCCGACCCTTCCAAAGGATAAAATTATTGTGGTTAATTTATCGGGCAGAGGCGATAAAGATGTGTATTCAATCGCGCGTTATATGGGGGTGAATATTAATGAGTAGGATAGGTGTTAAGTTTAATGAGCTCAGGGAATTGAATAAAAAGGCACTGATTACTTTTGTTACAGCCGGAGACCCTGATCTTGACGGTACAAAAAGAATTGTTGAAGCTATGGAGAGGAATGGAGCCGACCTGATTGAGCTGGGAATACCATATTCCGACCCTGTTGCAGAGGGGCCGGTCATACAAGCAGCCAATGTCAGGGCTTTAAAGAATAATATAAAAATTAAAGACATTATGAATGCTGTCAAAGACATGAGAAAAACCGTAAAGGTACCGTTAATATATCTGCTTTACTATAACTGCATTTTCAAGTACGGGGCTGACAGGTTCTTTTCCGATTGTGACGATTCAGGCATAGATGGTGTTATTATCCCCGACCTGCCCTTTGAAGAAAAGGATGAAATTGACGAGGTGGCATTAAAATACGGTATAGATATAATTTCCATGGTATCACCTGTTTCGAAAGAACGTATTGAAATGATTTCAAAAAGTGCAAGAGGTTTTTTATACTGTGTATCTTCACTGGGTGTTACAGGTGAAAGGAATAGCTTCAGTACCGATTTTGGGGAGTTTTTCTCAATAATCGATAAATATGCGAGCATTCCAAAGGCTATAGGCTTCGGCATATCCACACCTGAGCATGTAAAAAGCTTGAAAGGGTATAGTGACGGGTTGATTGTTGGAAGCGCGATGGTAAGGCAAATAGAGAGAAGCAGGAACATAGAAGAGGCTATAGATAATATCACGGAATATGTTAAGGTATTAAGAGCGGCACTTGACAGCTAATAATTATATAAAACTCCCATAAAAAAATGTTTAGGATTGACAATTTGTTGTAAATTATTTAGTATAATCTTGTAAATTACATTTTGTGATAATATTTTATCCAATATAGTGAATTATGTTTTACTTGTGTTTTTTGATATATGGGAGGGGAGAAACATATGAAAGGCGGAAATACGGAAGTTCTTAATGAGATACGTGAAATACTCAAGGAGTTGGTAGAAGGGCAGAACGAGCTCTTAAGTGTGGTAATAGAAATACGGGAGGAACAAAAAAAGCTTCTTGACGAAATGAGGATAAATAACGCGGGAATAATTAGTATTCCTTTCAGATCCGAAATAATTAACTGAGAGCTGACAACTATTTAGCTCACTTTAGTACATAAAAGTGTTGGTGTGAAACTTGTTACAAAATGTTCACATCTCCACTTCTTGCTTAAATCAGGTATAAAAAACATACCCCTATTCCACTTTTAGTGTGAAATAGGGGTGTTTTTATATAGCTTCCCTCCACCTGACTTCAAATTCCAAATTATTCATGCAAGCCGGCTTTTTCATTCAGTTGAAATAAGAATTGTATATTGCTATAATTTAAGGAAAACTTATGTTGTAGAATTTGTTAAAAGGTGGTATGGGAGATGATTAATAAGACTAAAGTTTTAGTTATAGACGACGATATAAACATTTGCGAGCTCATTAAATTGTATCTTGAAAAGGAAGGTTACGAAATAATGACCGCATACAACGGGATTAAAGCTATAGAGGCTTTTAAGGAACATACGCCCAGCATTGTCATTCTGGATATTATGCTTCCCGGTGTAGATGGTTGGCAGGTTTGCAGGGAAATAAGGAAGGTAAGCAGCATACCTATTATTATGCTGACTGCAAAGGGTGAGACTTTCGACAAGGTTCTTGGCTTGGAGCTTGGGGCTGACGATTATATGGTTAAGCCGTTTGAGCCAAAGGAATTGGTAGCAAGGGTCAAAGCGGTCTTAAGAAGGTATGAGCACAAGGAAATTGATGTTAAGGAGGTTGTGTATCCCAACCTTACCATAAACCGCTCCAATTATTCGGCTAAAGTTTCGGGAAAGGATATAGAGCTGACGCCAAAAGAGCTGGAACTTTTATTTTTCCTTGCATCAAATCCCAACAAGGTTTTTACCAGGGAGCAGCTTTTGGAGCAGGTGTGGGGATTTGACTTTTACGGGGATTCCAGGACTGTAGATGTACATGTTAAAAGGCTGAGGGAAAAAATTGAGCTTGAGAACCAGGTCTGGCAGTTAAAGACTGTTTGGGGCGTGGGGTACAAGTTTGAGGTGAAATAAATGTTTAAGACAATATTGAGTAAGCTAATTGCGGTATTTATAGCTATTATATTGTTAAGTTTTTCCGTTACAGGAGTAATGCTTTATTACTTTCTGGACAACTTTGTGTATGACGAAAAGGAACGACTGCTTATTCAAAATGCTGAAGCCATTGATTATACATTTACCAATGAGTATCTTGTGTTTGGGAATGATCCTGCATTCAGCGGTTATGCCAAAAGGATCTTTCAAAAAGATATTGAAATTTGCCAGATTAGGACGGGCTCAATTATTTGGCTGGTTGATACGGAAGGAAAAATTGCGTTTTCTGCGCCTTCGAGTTTATCTGAGAAAATAGTTGACAAATTACCAATAGACTCAGGAACGCGGCGCCTACCCGATAAAAGGCAGTATGAGAAGGTAATTCTGTCAGGGCAGGAAATAGTTAAAGAGAAGGGTGACTTTTACGGCCTTTTCGAGGGTGAGTCATATCTCATTATTGAAAAGCCGCTGAAATATAAGGATCGATCCGGTAAGGAAACTATAGTTGCCGCGGTGTTGTTATGCCTTCCGATGCCCGAGGTGCACAAGCTCCAATGGAACATATTCAAGTTCTTCCTGATATCAGGAGCAGTGTCGATGCTTTTGGCTGCCGGGCTTGCTTATATATTCTCAAGGAGAATAACCAAACCGCTCAAGGAAATAAACAATGCCGCAAGAGTTATAGCAAGCGGCGAGTTTGAAAAACGGTTGAACATAACCACTAAGGATGAGATCGGAGAACTGGCAAACAGCTTTAACCACATGGTTGTCGCGCTTCAAAACCTTGAAGAGATGCGCAGTGGCTTTATTGCAAATGTTTCACATGAGTTAAGGACTCCCATGACTTCCATAAGAGGTTTTATAGAAGGAATCATGGACGGGACCATACCGCAGGACAGGCAAAAGTACTACCTTTCAATTGTGCAGGATGAGGTTAACAGGATGAACAGGCTTGTAAACAATCTGCTTGACCTTGCTAGAATGGAGGCAGGAGAGCTGAAGCTTAATATGGCTGAGTTTAACATAAACGAGCTGGTGAGAAGGAGTATAATAAAGCTTGAAAGTATGATACTACAGAAGAACATCAATATTGAAGCGGAATTTGAAGAGGATGAAATGTATGTTACTGCCGATGTTGATTCCATTGAAAGGGTTATTTTGAATTTGCTCCACAACGCCGTAAAGTTTACTCCGCAGGACGGAAAAATTATTTTGAGGACTTCATACCATAAGGGCAGAATAATTGTTACTGTTGAAGATACCGGAATAGGTATAAGCAAAGATGATATTAATATGATATGGGACCGCTTCTATAAAACCGATAAGTCCAGGGGACAGGATAAATCCGGCACAGGCTTGGGGCTTGCAATAGTAAAAAATATCATATCAGAACATGGACAGGAGATATGGGCTGAGAGCGAGCCGGGAAAAGGTACAAAATTTATATTTACGCTAAAAAAATTGGAGAGGAGGTCTCTTTAAAATAATTGTTTAATGTTAACAGATTGTTCATAATTTCTTCAAAAAAATATTTTACAATAAAACCATAGTGAAGATAGTACACCCGAAAGGAGAGAATAAATATGGATAACAATAATTTTGATAATAAGGATTTAAACTATAATGGTGAAATCCAAAACGATGAGAATCAGAATACCGAAATCAGATTCAGCAACAACCAGAATAGTGAGCTCCAAAATTATGAGACAGCTAATTATGAAACCCTCAACGATACAACTCAAGGCAGCATGACTGAAAGTGAGACTAATGCAGACAGTATGGTCTCCCGTATGGATACGGTTGAGTATGAAAGAGTGGATGCTCAGGCAAATCAGGTTCAACAGGTTAATACAGGGTTAGTTGCAAATAACAACCCGTATAACAACGGCTATGATAATCAAGACACTGCAAGGACATCCTCATTTTATACCGAGACATTGAAGAAGCCTAATCGCACTAAAAATGCCAGTATAAAGCAGTTGGTGCTTGTAGCGCTTATGAGTTCCCTGATGGGAGGTGCCTTTGTAGCAGCTTTCTTCCAGTTTGTTGTTCCTACGGTCCAACCTTCAACAAAAAGCTTTTTCAGCAGTATAATTCCAAGTGACAATTTAGTGAACTCAGGCGATAAGAAGGATGCTGCAGGTGTTGCGCAAAAACTTGATACTAACCAGGATGCCGATGCTCCGGTTACCGATATAGCTGAAAAAGTCAGCCCTTCAATAGTAGGGATAAGTGTAACAAATACATCAAGGTCACAGGGGTATTTCTTCTTCCAGCAGCAGCAAGCTCAACCGTCTGAGGGTTCCGGTATAATAATAAAAAGCGACGGCTATATAATGACAAACTACCATGTTATTGAGAATGCTTTGAATAATTCAGGAAAAGTAAGCAGTAACGCGAAAATACAAGTAATACTTCCAAACCAGAAAGACAAGCCTTATACTGCACAGCTTGTAGGTGGAGATAAAAAGACTGATCTTGCAGTATTAAAGATTGACGTAACAAATCTGCCGGCTGTTACATTAGGCAATTCCGATAATGTTAAAGTTGGGGAACTTGCGGTTGCCATAGGAAATCCGGCTGGCCTTGAGTATATGGGTTCAGTTACCGTAGGGGTAATAAGCGGTTTGAACAGGACAATCCCAATAGAAGACGGTAAAGAGCTTAAGCTTATTCAGACTGATGCAGCTATTAACCCCGGTAACAGCGGTGGAGCACTTTTGAATTCAAAGGGACAGGTTATAGGTATTAATACTGCCAAAATAGGGGCAACCGGATATGAAGGTCTTGGATTTGCCATACCGATAAACAAGGCGAAGGAAATTACCGACAGCTTGATGCAGTACAAGTATGTTAAAGGAAGAGCGCTTTTGGGGATAGAAGCCGATGGAACCTTTACCGAGGATGTTGCAAAACAGTATGATGTGCCTGTAGGAGTTCTAGTGAAAAACGTAACGCCGTTTTCAGGTGCGTATAAAGCCGGAATTCAGGCTGGAGATATAATTACAAAATTTAAAGGAAAAGCTGTAAAGAGTACAGAAGAAATTAATGAGATTAAGGCAAGCATGAAACCTGACGATATTGTAGATGTGGAAGTTTACCGTGACGGTGAGACAAAGACTTTGAAAGTTACTCTATCGGAGGATAAAGGGACAGTTAATTAAATCAGGATTATTAAAGAAATAAATACTTTGGAAAAACACCCGGAATATGTATTATGTACACCGGGTGTTTTTTTCGTCAAATTCAAGTGTTTTTATTTAAAATATTTATGTCGATAGAGGAATATGTATAATTATGTAGAATATATACTTTAGGAAAAGTATATTTTTTACTTTACACTATGGACATGAATATAACTTCGTTTGGAGGAAACTTCATGGGAAATAAGCTTGTAAAATACGGTCTTATCAAAGTTATTGTTGTATTTCCTGTATCATTCTTATTGTTTTATGTTTATTATAAATACAAAATCAGTATATTTTTATATACAAGTATACTATTTATAATACTGTCTGCTGTCGAATGCTTTTTGCTGGCCAGGGAGTTATATCAATCGGTAAGTATTAATAAAAACTCTGACATGGAAATAAGCGAATTGAAACAGAGGCTGTCCGATCAAGAATTATGCCTGGAAGAACTGGCAGTATTAGAAAAAGAGATACGCCTTGTACAAAACGATCTTGCGCTTAAAGATGAGGAACTCAAAGCCCTTAGAGAAGCTTCACAAATGATTACTTCCACCTTTGATACAAAGAATATTGTCGAGTATGTATATAATGTTTTCAATAAGTTTACGTCCTGTGACAGGTATATTATTTGTTTTTCCGAAAGAAATAACGGGGAAAAGGAAAAACTTATATGCAGGTATGAATACGGTAGTGTAAATTTTGATATAATAGGGCGTGTATTTGAAAAGGGTACAATGATTGAAAAATGCTACAGCATGAAGAAAACGGTAGTTGATTCCAACGTTGTACTTGGCAACCGCAGTGTTAAGGGTGACAGGATACTGATTCCTTTGAATGTTTCAGGAGAAGGCATTGGTGTCATTTGTATTGAAAGTGGAATTCCGGAGACCTTTTCAAATATTAACGTGGATTTTTTTGAAAGTCTTTCGACGTACCTTGCCATAGCTATAAAAAATGCAGAATTATTCGGGAGTACTTATCTGCAAAAGCAGGAAATAGAAGCTCTATATGAAGAGACGACAGCGGTAAACGATGAGCTTAACAGGTATATAGAAGAATTGAATGAAACCAAGGAAGAATTAAAGTTAAAGAATGGGGAGCTTTTAAGGTATTTTGATGAGATACAGACCGGGTACTTGCAGACAGTAATGGCGCTTGCAAATTCTATTGAGGCTAAAGATCCTTACACTAGGGGTCACTGCGAGCGTGTTATGGAATTTTCGTGTAAAGTTGCAAGAATAATGGGATACAAGGATGACGAAATTGAGGAATTAAGATATGCTGCTATATTGCATGATATAGGGAAGATAGGCATATCGGCATCCATTTTGAAAAAAGCAGGCATGTTGACAGATGATGAATACAATGAAATTAAAAAGCATCCACAGATTGCATATAATATTTTAAAGGATGTATTGTTTATAAAGAACGGACTAAACGGTATTTTGCAGCATCATGAACGTTATGACGGAAAGGGCTATCCTAACGGCATAAAGGGGCAGGAAATTTGTGAATTCGGAAGAATATTATGTATAGCAGATGCCTTTGACGCAATGACGAGTGACAGGCCTTACAGGAAAGGCATGAGCATGCAGGATGCAATAAAAGAGGTTGAGAGGAGTAAAGGTACTCAATTTGACCCTTATATTGCAGATGTATTTATTAAGATGATAATAAAGATAATACAGGAAAAGGTGTTTGAATACCAGGTATAAATAAAATTGATAAAAGTGGCGGGATTAATATGGATATAAAGAAAAAAGCAGCAGAAATTATGAGTGTTTTTAATGAATTATACCCTGATGCAGAGTGTTCGCTAAGGTACAAGGATCCTTTACAGCTCTTGATAGCTACTCAGCTGGCAGCCCAATGTACTGATGCCAGGGTTAACATAGTAACAAAAACTCTGTTTAACAAGTATAAGGATGTACACGATTTTGCAAAGGCTGACTTAAGAGAATTGGAGCAGGATATAAAATCGACAGGCTTTTACCGTAATAAGGCTTTGAATATCAAAAACTGCTGCAAGATGCTTATTGATGAGTTCGAAGGAGTAGTTCCGAATAAT
>JAEZNF010000217.1 GCA_023441845.1 Bacillota bacterium
GGCTCGTCCAGTACCAGCCAGTTTATATCCTTCAGCATCAGCTTGCAAAGTCTTACCTTAGCATTCTCTCCGCCGCTTAACACCATCATCTGGCTTGTAATATGTTCATTCGTCAACCCGCACTTTGCCAATGCAGCGCGAACCTCACCGTTGCCCATCCCCGGGTATTCATTCCACACCTCTTCAAGCGCCGTATTATTGTTATACCTGCCCGATTCTTGTTCAAAATAGCCCGGATACAGGTAATCATCCAGCCTTACCTCTCCCGATACCGGTTTTTGAATTCCAAGGAGCGTTTTCAGTAAAGTAGATTTCCCCAATCCGTTTACACCTTTTATGGCTACCTTTTTTCCTCTTTCCAGAGCAATGTTCAGCGGCCTTGTAAGCGGCTCTTCATAGCCTATTACAAGGCTATCGGCTTGAAAAATAAATCTTCCCGGAGCTCTTGCCTCTCTGAACTTGAAAACAGGTTTAACTTTTTCTCTGGTTTTCTCGATAATGTCCATTTTGTCCAGCTTCTTCTGACGGCTTTTAGCCATGTTAGTGGTTGCAACTCTGGCCTTGTTCCTGGCAATAAAATCCTCAAGCCGCTCAATTTCCTTCTGCTGCTTCTCATATGCCTGATGGTTCTGAAGCTTTTTCAGTTCGTACATCTGTTTAAACTGCTCATAATCTCCTGTATATCGCGTAATAACCGCATTCTCCACATGGTATATCACATTGACAACTTCATTTAAAAATGGAATATCGTGTGATACCAAAATAAAACTGTTTTCATAATTCTTCAAATAGTTTTTAAGCCAATGAATGTGGTTGACATCAAGGAAGTTTGTCGGCTCGTCCAAAATCAGAATCATAGGATTTTGAAGCAGCAGCTTGGTCAGCAAAACCTTGGATCTCTGGCCTCCACTCAAGTCGCACACATCCCTGTCAAGACCGATTTCACCAAGCCCCAGACCGTTTGCAACTTCCTCAATTTTTGCGTCAATGATATAGTATCCATTGTGCTCCAACATACTCTGGATTTCTCCCACATCATCCATCATGGCATTAATTTCGCTTTCTTTAGCATCTGCCATCTTTTCATAAATCTGCAGCATTTCCTGCTCAAGGTCTATCATATGCTGAAAGGCCTCTCTTAACACATCACGTATGGTCTTTCCTTTTTCCAGAACCGTGTGCTGGTCCAGATAGCCTGTGGTTATTCTGTTGCACCACTCCACTTTACCTTCATCAGGCATCAGTTTGCCGGTTATAATATTTAAAAAGGTCGATTTACCTTCCCCGTTAGCTCCAATAAGCCCCACATGCTCACCCTTTAACAGTCGGAAAGAGGCATTCTCCAATATCCTTCTCGCCCCAAACCCGTGGCTTACATTTTCAACATTCAGAATACTCATTTTTACCCTCTCTTATATGGTTAAAAAATAGGCAAAACATTTGCCTGTCTTTTTTATTACTCCGCTAATAATACTAACTTATTGAGTCTATATATGTCAAAGTAATTTATATCAGTTTTAATAAAATATAAATAATTTCCTATAAAAATGTAAAACGGCAGGTTATAGTCCCGCTATAAAATTTTAGCTATATATTTTGCAGTAAACATTTTACATTCAGTTTTGATATTGCAAAATATATACATTGATTCAGATGTTGCGAACAATTCAGTTTTTAGCCTTAAAATGCATCTGCTTTAACTGCATTTTATTATGCAAAATCTTTTTCTCAACATATATACTTAGGCGTATACAATCCTTCAACTTATCGCTGAGATTTTCATACTTCGAAGCTTTGCAGCTTAGCTGTGATATAGTATTCTTCTCAAAAAGTTCGTTTTTTTCAGCAAACTTTTATCTTTAAAGTCTTATAGACTATGCGTTATAAGACATTTATTGAAAAGATATAGTTCCGTGGCTTTAGCGGCGATTTTCAAACTTCGAAGCTTTGCAGCTTAACTGCGATATGGTATAATGGGATTTATTCGGAGATATCCAAATTATCAACAGGATTTTGCCGTTTAACGAATTACTAATTTATTTTGAAGAAGGAGTGTACCATGAAAAACTTTATTGGATTTTTGCTTGCTGTTTTTTTGTTTGCCTTTTCTTTCTGCATTACGGCATTTGCTGAAACTGACCAAATTGCCAATACACCTGAAGCTGATCAAAGTACTAATGTACCTCAAACAGGCCTTCTGAAGACCGACACTATACAATTTGACGGTAAGCCTTTGGAGTTTAAAACAATATCGTACAAAGACAGAGTTTATGTAAACCTAAGAGAACTCTGTTATACCCTCAAGTGTGACATTAAGGTTGATAACAAAAACAGGATAATAGACATATTAAAAGATCAAAAAAACATTCAAAAGCCTGTCGATATCTCTAACGGAAAGCTTCAAAAGCCTGTAAAAGTGACTTTTAAACCAAGTGACTACAACATAAGAACCGACAGTATCAATACATATATAGAATCCATTATCTATGAAGGAAGGTCATATGTTCCAATCAGGTATTTTTCCGAGGTTTTTGAAAGAAAAGTAGATTGGCAGAAAAACAGAATATCCATAAGTAAAGTTCCGGATGAAATTATCGGTTCTGTAAACGGACAAGCACTTTATAAAAAGGATTTCGACTATATATATAACCCTGAGTACAATAACCTTAATAACAACAGCTCTGAAGAGGACGCTGCCACAGATACCGACATCAAGCAACTTAAAGACTACTCTTTTGATTCTCTGGTATTAACCACCATACTGCTTCAAAAAGCAGCAAAAGAAAATACCAAACTCGATGAAAACGACTACATTCAAATTAACAGCACCCTTACAAGCAATGTAGAAGGCGCTGGAGGAATTGAAGCTTTCAGGTCACTTCTGGCAAAATATAGTCTTACTTTTTACCAGTATTCCAAAAACACCAAGGATATCGCACTTATCAACAAAATGGCAGCAAATCTTATAAAAGATGTAACTGCAAGTGAAGAAACAATAAAAAAATACTATGATGAGCACAAAAGTGAATTTTTAGAGCCCGAAAAGGTGAAAGCAAAGCATATACTTTTTTCGATTAAAGACATTAATACAGGTGAGGCATATGATGCTGCAAAAAAAGAAGAGATAAAAAAGAGAGCTGAAGAAGTCCTTGCTGCTATCAAAGCAGGTGCGAATTTTGATGAGCAGATGAATAAATACACCGAAGACCCAGGTATTAATTCCTATCCGGATGGATATACCTTTTCCAAAGGAGAAATGGTAAAAGAGTTTGAAGATTGTTCATTCTCCTTGAAAACAGGTGAAATAAGCAATCTGGTAGAAACTCAATTCGGCTATCATATCATCAAGCTTGAAGAAAAAATACCTCAAAAGCAGCTGACACTTGATGAAGTTAAGAACAGCATAAAGAATTATCTGGATCAAAATGAGAAGAAACAGTATTTCAATAATCTGCTTGAAAAGCTGAAGTCGGAAAGTAAAATAGAGAATAAAATGAAATAGTGCATTCCTCCGATAGTGCAATTATAGCAAGAAACGCTTAAGCGGGATATTCTTAAACAGTTATCCCGCTTTTATACTACTACACACGCCAGTATAACTGCTGCAAAAACCATCAAAGCAGCATAATCTGCCTTTTTCATATCAATTTTTCTATAGTAGGACCTCGGACCTGAAGCAAAACCTCTTACTTCCATGGATATTGCCATCTTTTCAGTCTTTTTTACCGATGACACTAAAAGCGGAATTGCCAGAGGTATGATAATGACCATTTTCTTAAACGGGTTTTTAGTATCGGAATCATATCCCCTGGACATCTGAGCCTGCATAATCTGTTCGATTTCGCCCATCAGGGTAGGTATGAATCTCAGCGCAGTAATAAACATAAACGCATATTTAAATGGAATCTTCAGCTTCTCAACAAGCACAACAGCCAAATCGGTCATTTGAGTGGCCATAATCATTATAGGTATGGTAGAAACAGTTGCAACCATCCTTAATGACATGACAAGGCTTAATTTAAGGCCGACATCGGTAACTCTTCCTGCATTGACAAACGGTATAACATAAAACAAAGTTTTTCCTTCATTCACAAAGAATATTTGAAAGAGTATCAGAATGAGAGAAAATATAAAAAGTCCTTTTATAGTAGGCAGCACCTGCTTAATTATGCCACTTGCATATGCTACAAGCAAATTTGACAGCAGTATAATAAATATGGGCAGCGGATCATTGAATAAAAAGCTGATGATGAGGACGGTAAAAGTCCATAATATCTTTGTTATAGGGTTCAGTCTGTGAAACAACGACTCTTTTGGTATATATTCAAGCATTGCCGGCATTTTCTTCACCTTCCAAATACGAAATTATTTCATTAAACATCTCTTCAATAGTATAAGCGTCCTTAAAAAACCCCTGTTTGTGAAACCTCTTAGCCAGTAGATATATTTGCGGAGACTGTAAATTCGAAAGCTCCAAGCTTTTTTCCTTGCCAAGGACCTCCCTTACCGGACCATCTTCAAGTATAGTGCCGTTTTGAAGGACGATGACCCTTTGTGCATATTTTGCAACCAGCTCCATGTCATGGGTTACCATAATTATAG
>JAEZNF010000282.1 GCA_023441845.1 Bacillota bacterium
ACCTTGTACCGTCTTCCTCTTGTATAATACAGAACAAATTGGGAGCCAGGAAAGCCGCGGCATTTGATCTGAATGCGGCATGTTCAGGGTTTATGTATGGAATTACCGTAGCAAAGCAGTTTTTGGAGACCGGATTTTGTGGGTATAAGCATATACTTGTTATCGGGTGTGAGGGATTATCCAGGCTTACCGATTATCAGGACCGTGCTACATGCATTCTTTTCGGAGACGGAGCGGGCGCTGCTGTCATGGGCAGGGTGGAAAAGGATTACGGTATCTTAAGCTCATATTTAGGTGCTGACGGAGGCGAGGGACATAATATTACGGTTCCCTGCCTGACTATGACTGAAAAAGATCTTGAAGTAAGGCCTAACGAGAAAAAGAATTCTTTGTGGATGAATGGTAGTGATGTATTCAAATTTGCCGTTAAAATAATGGAACAATCTACTTTAAAGGTTTTGGAAGACGTAAATATGACTCTGGATGATGTAAGCTTAATTGTACCGCATCAGGCCAATATAAGAATAATAGAGGGTGCAACTAAAAGATTGGGTGTATCGCCTCAAAAAGTATTTGTGAACCTTCATAAGTATGGCAATATGTCCTCCGCATCCATACCTGTTGCATTGGATGAGGCAGTTAAAAACGGGACTGTAAAAAAAGGCGATAACATTGTTCTGGTTGGATTTGGAGGGGGACTTACCTGGGGGGCCGTCCTTATTAAGTGGAGTAAGTAAAGTACTGCATTAAAAATTCTGGTTTATAAATATGGAGGGAATATCGTGAGCAAAATAGCATTTTTATTTGTAGGTCAGGGAGCACAAAGTGTTGGAATGGGTAAAGGGATATGTGAAAATTTTAAATCGGCAGATATGGTTTTTGATCAGGCATCGGAAAGTTTAGGCTTTGATGTGAAAAAGATGGTATTTGAGGGTGATGAAGAAACTTTAAAAATAACTGAAAATACCCAGCCGACCATTCTTACAACCAGTATAGCCTGCCTTCAGCCTTTATTGGAGGAGGGGATTAAGCCGGAAGCAGTAGCAGGGCTCAGTTTGGGAGAGTATACCGCACATGTAGCATCGGGGACTTTCTCATTTACCGATGCAGTAGCCCTTGTAAAAAAGAGAGGCAAATTTATGCAGGAAGCGGTACCTATTGGCGTAGGAACAATGGCTGCAATACTGGGGCTTGAAAAAAATGATGTTATAGAGTGTTGTAAAATTGCTTCTTCTGAAGGTATTGTGGAGCCTGCAAACTTTAATTGTCCGGGGCAGATTGTTGTGGCCGGTGAAGTCAAAGCAGTTGAAAAAGCAGCGGAAGCAGCAAAGGAAAAAGGTGCAAAGCGGGCAATGATTCTTCCTGTAAGCGCTCCGTTTCACTGCAGCTTGCTTAAACCTGCAGGAGAAAAGCTTTCACAAGAACTTGAAAAGATATCGTTAAACGATATGAAAATACCTGTAGTAACTAATGTTACGGCAGAATATATTTTAGATAAATCCAATGTTAAGGATTTACTGATAAGGCAGGTAAGCAGTTCGGTACTGTGGGAGGATTGCATTAAAAAAATGCTTGAAGCCGGTATCGACACGTTTATAGAAATAGGTCCGGGAAAAGCTTTAACAGGCTTTGTAAAGAAGATAAATAAAGAGGCTAAAACATTAAATGTTGAGGATATGGATTCGCTTAAAAAGACACTTACAGAAATAGGATAGGAGGAATGAATACAATGCAATTAAAGGGGAAAACTGCTGTTGTAACCGGTTCAGGACGTGGATTGGGAAAATCGATAGCTCTAAAGCTGGCTCAGATGGGCGCAAATATTGTTTTGAACGATATAGTGTCTTCCGATGCAATTGATTCAACTGCTGAAGAATTTAAAGCAGCAGGCTATAATGTACTTGTTACAAAAGGTGATGTCAGAAGTGAAAGTGATGTTAAAGATATGGTAAGTAAAGCTGTTGAAGCTTTTGCCAGTGTGGATATCCTGGTTAACAACGCAGGAATTACAAAGGATAAACCGATGGCAATGATGTCTGAACAGGATTGGGACGATGTTCTGGATATCAACCTTAAGGGTGCTTTCTTTTGTACAAAAACCGTATCAAAAACAATGATAAAGAAAAGAAGCGGTAAGATTATTAATATAGCTTCGGTAGCCGGTGTTATGGGAAATCCCGGACAGGCGAATTATTCCGCGTCAAAAGCAGGCTTAATAGGACTTACAAAGTCTACCGCAAAAGAATTGGCTTCGAGAGGAATTACATGTAATGCAGTTGCTCCGGGAATAATTCAAAGTAAAATGACAGATGTATTGCCTGAAAAAGTTAAGGAAAATTATTTAAATAACATACCGTTAGGCAGGTTTGGGACACCTGATGATGTGGCTAATGTTATAGGTTTTCTTGCATCCGATGATTCAAATTATGTCACCGGTCAGGTAATAAATATTGACGGCGGATTGGTTATGTATTAATATCTTAATGTGAAAGTATTACCAAATACTTTTAAATGGTGATAGTTAAAATAATATAATTAGAACCATATAATAAACCCCCTTGTGGAAGGAGGTGAATACATGATATTTGAAAAGGTAAGAAAGATAATAGTTGAGCAATTAGGTGTTGAAGAAGACGATGTAACAATGGAATCTTCGTTTATAGACGATTTGGGAGCTGACTCACTTGATATAGTTGAATTGATTATGGCTTTAGAAGAGGAATTTGATATCGAAATTCCTGATAGTGAAGCTGAAAAGATAACTGCAGTGGGTGATGCTGTAGATTACATTAAGAATAACACATAAAAAAAGTCCCCTTCAAAAGGGGCTTTTTTTATAATCGTGCTGTAATAATATCCCATCTATATAGCAACTTGATATTTAGAGAGTATTTTTCTTTAATATAGATTAACTATAATATATATAATTTCCAAGGAAAGTTTTAGGGAGGTAAAATTAAAATGAAAAAACGTGTTGTAATTACAGGAATGGGTGTAATTTCATCTCTTGGTTTTGGTGTAAATGAGTTCTGGAATTCGATAAAGGAAGGAAAGTCAGGAATCAGCAGTATAGAACGTTTTGATGCAACAAATTTTACTGCAAAGGTTGCAGCTGAAATAAAGGATTTTGACCCCACTAATTATATAGATAAAAAAGAAGCAAAAAGGATGGACCGTTATACACAGTATGCTATGGCTGCGGCAAAGTTTGCAGTAGAGGATTCGGGGCTTGATCTTGACAGTGTAGACAAATACAGGTTTGGTGTTATTGTAGGGTCCGGGATAGGCGGAATAGAGACTTTTGAGAGTCAGCATGATGTATTGATGCAAAAGGGACCGGGAAGGGTAAGCCCGTTTTTTATTCCTATGATGATTGCCAATATAGCTTCCGGACGCATCGCAATACAGTATGGTGCTAAAGGATTTAATGAATGTGTAGTTACTGCTTGTGCCACTTCAACAAATGCTATTGGAGATGCTTTTAAAGTAATTCAGCGAGGCGATGCAGATATAATGATAACAGGCGGTGCGGAAGCTTCAATTACTCCGGTATCCTTTGCAGGTTTCTGCTCTATGAAAGCCCTGTCCACAACAGAGGACCCGGGTTGTGCCTGCAGACCGTTTGATGCTGAGCGCAACGGTTTTGTAATGGGTGAAGGTGCGGGTATATTGGTAATTGAAGAATATGAACACGCTGTGAAAAGGGGAGCCAATATAATTGCCGAGGTGGTTGGATATGCATGCACCAATGATGCATATGACATTGTTGCACCTGCTCCGGAAGGAGAGGGCGGTGCAAGATGTATGAAACTTGCAGTTGATGATGCAGGTATAAAGCCTGAAGATATAGGGTATATAAATGCACACGGTACTTCTACCGAGTATAACGACAAGTTCGAGACAGCTGCAATTAAAACTGTATTCGGGGATTGTGCAAAAAAATTGCCTGTTGGTTCTACCAAATCAATGACCGGCCATTTATTGGGTGCTGCAGGAGCCGTTGAAGCTATAATAACCGCACTTGCACTAAAAGAGGGATTTTTACCTCCTACAATAAACTACAAGACTCCTGACCCTGAATGCGACCTGGATTATATTCCAAATGTAGGCAGGACAACTGATATCAAATATGCACTTTCCAATTCTCTTGGATTTGGCGGGCATAACGCATCTTTAGTATTAAAAAAGTATTAATTTTATAAGACATGCAATTATATGTTAATACAAAGAAGACTGGGGTTTATAAATATAAATACCCGGTTTTTTTATTAGGGCCATTTCATAAATAGAACTATTACTTCTATAATTTGTGAATTTTTATAGCTTAATTATTGATAATGTTTATTTATTTGATTAAAATAAGTAATGGGATTAAAGAAGCGAAATTATGAAGTAGCATACATGTGGAGGAAATATGTTTAACTTGGATATACTTATGAAAAATGTAAGCCAGTTGGAGAATGTGATTGATTATACGTTTAAGAACAAAAAGAATATACTTTTAGCTATGACTCACAGCTCCTTTGCCAATGAGAATAAAAATGTAAAATTGAGTAGCAATGAAAGATTGGAGTTTTTGGGTGATGCTGTTTTGAATATAGTAATCAGCGAAACTATTTATTTAAAGTATTCCAATCTGGCTGAGGGAGAAATGACAAAGGTAAGGGCAAATATAGTTTGTGAGCCGTCTTTAATGAAGTGTGCCAATGAAATTCGTATAGGGAGTTTTTTGTTGCTGGGTAAGGGAGAGGAACTTACAGGAGGTAGAACCAGGACTTCCATACTGTCGGACGCTTTCGAGGCTTTGATTGGAGCAATATATCTGGATGGCGGTATGAAAAATGCCAAAGCGTTCATACATAGTAGGATGGGAAAGCTGATTGAGGATTCTGTCAAAGGATTTATTTTTTTGGATTTTAAGACACAACTGCAGGAAATGGTACAAAAAGATGGGGAAAAGAAAATAGTGTATGAAATTATAGACGAAAAAGGCCCTGACCATGAGAAAATGTTTGTTGCACAGGTTAAGGTTATGGATAAGGTTTTAGGGGTTGGAAACGGCAAAAGCAAGAAGGAAGCAGAACAGGCAGCTGCCAGATCGGCTCTGGAGAAAAGGTGAATTGTATAATGCATAAAAGGCATATGGTAATACCGGTATTTATACCTCATAAGGGCTGCCCTTTTGACTGCATATACTGTAATCAAAAAGCTATAAGCGGCCAGATTGAGGAAATGACCGGGGAAAAAATAATCAGTATAATAGAATCGCACATTTCAAGTTTAAAAGAAGATACATACGCCGAAATAGGTTTTTATGGAGGCAGTTTCACAGGAATAGAAAAAGAGCTTCAGGTTAAATATTTAAGTATAGCAAAGGAGTATGTAAAAAAGGGTCTGGTTAAAGGAATCAGACTATCTACAAGACCTGATTATATTGATACCGGGATACTTCAAATGCTGAAAGCTCACGGGGTTAAAACAATAGAACTCGGTGTTCAAAGTATGGACGATGAGGTGCTCCGAAAAAGCTGCAGGGGGCACACATCGCATGATGTTATAAAATCCTCACATTTAATAAAGGAAGCAGGAATTAGCCTCGGAATTCAGACAATGATTGGGCTTCCGGGTTCGACCCGTGAAATAGAGATAGATACGGCAAATAAGATAGTAGGATTAGAGCCTGATATTCTGCGCATATACCCGACTCTTGTCATTAAGGGTACATATCTTATGGAGAAGTTTGTTGAGGGAATATATAAACCGTTGGAATTGGACCAGGCGGTTGATATATGTTCGGAACTCCTTGCCATATACAATAAACATGGCATAAATGTTATAAGAATAGGCCTTCAGCCTACAGACAATATAAATGAAAATCTTGATGTAATTGCAGGTCCGTTTCACCCATCCTTCAGGCAGCTTGTCGAATCAAAATTAATTGTGAAAAAAATAGAAAATTATATTAAAGAGTATGAATTGTCAAAGGTTAGTGATATAATTATATTCACAGGAAAAGAAAATATTTCTAATGTTATAGGGCAAAGGAGGGAGAATATCGAATACCTAAAGAATAAATATAAGTTCAGAAATATTATAATTAAGAGTAAAGAAGGGCTTTCAAAAGGAATTTTTATAGAGGAGGGGTTAAAAGACTAAAATAGTTAAGTTCTACATATAATTAAGAAGGATTCTAAATTTATATGTAGAATATGTTTAATATTATATATAGAAAATTATTAAGATTATTTGTAGGGGGAAAAGTGTATGGAAGTGCTAAAAGTATCAGCTAATTCGCAGCCTAAATCAGTTGCCGGGGCGTTAGCGGCAGCGTTGAGAGACAAAAATTGTGCAGAAATTCAAGCTGTAGGGGCTGGCGCAGTAAATCAAGCAGTTAAAGCGATAGCTATAACAAGAGGCTTTGTAGCGCCGAATGGAATCGATTTAGTAGCTGTACCTGCTTTCTCGGAAGTAAGTATTGACGGAGAGGAAAGGACAGCCATTAAATTTCTGATTCAACCCAGATAATATTAAAGGCATTCAACCTGTTCAAATGAACAGGTTTTTTTAATGTTAAAGATTTCATAAAGTTTCGGTGTATTTTAATGATTATTTAATTTGAGATAAAGTTTAATATTTACTTGAAAATTTGAATAAAAATATATATAATTATGCAAAATGAATATAAAAACAGCGATAATAAAAGCTGAGATTTATGTATTTCTTAAGAGAGCCGGTGGTTGGTGCGAACCGGTGTAAGAGTAAATCTTTCCACTTTTGGAGCTGCCGGTGAAAACCGGGAGGCCGGTAACCTTTATCTTACCCTTTAATTGAGAGGCTTGAGGTTTAATACTTCGGCAATTTGGGTGGCAACGCGGATTACCTCCGTCCCAGTTATTATACGGGATGGAGTTTTTTAATTTATAATATATACTTGCCAGGAGGTAAATAGCATGTTGGATTTGAAATTTGTAAGAGAAAATCCCGAGGTTGTTAAGCAAAACATAAGGAATAAGTTCCAGGATAAAAAGCTGGGTTTGGTAGATGATGTAATTGCTCTTGATATTGAGCTCCGGAGCACCAAACAAGAGGCAGAGGCTCTAAGGGCTGACAGGAATAAGATATCAAAGCAGATTGGCGGTTTGATGGCTCAGGGTAAAAGGGAAGAAGCAGAAGAAATGAAGAAGAAGGTCAATGCAGAATCCGAGCGCCTTGCAGAGCTGGAAAGAAAAGAAGATGAACTTGATAAAAAAGTAAGGGACATAATGATGGTAATTCCCAATATTATTGACCCAAGTGTGCCAATTGGTAAGGACGACAGTGAAAATGTCGAAGTAAGGCGCTATGGTGAACCGGTTGTACCTGATTTTGAAATTCCGTATCACACCGAAATTATGGAAAAACTGAGAGGTTTTGATCTGGACAGTGCAAGAAAGGTTGCAGGAAACGGTTTTTATTACCTGATGGGTAATATCGCAAGGCTTCATTCGGCAGTAATTTCTTATGCAAGGGATTTTATGATAGACCGCGGCTTTACTTACTGCATTCCGCCGTTTATGATCCGCAGCGAGGTTGTAACCGGTGTAATGAGCTTTGCCGAAATGGAAGCCATGATGTATAAAATTGAAGGCGAGGACCTGTTTTTGATCGGAACCAGCGAGCATTCAATGATAGGTAAGTTTATAGATACCATTCTGCCGGAAAGCGCACTGCCTCAAACCCTGACCAGCTATTCTCCGTGCTTCAGAAAGGAGAAGGGGGCTCACGGTCTTGAAGAGAGAGGGGTTTACAGGATTCACCAGTTCGAAAAGCAGGAAATGATTGTAGTATGCAAGCCGGAAGACAGCATGATGTGGTATGAAAAGCTGTGGCAGAACACGGTTGATTTGTTCCGTTCCCTTTTAATACCGGTAAGAACCCTGGAATGCTGCTCAGGTGACCTGGCTGATTTGAAGGTCAAATCGGTGGATGTTGAAGCATGGGCTCCCAGACAGAAAAAATACTTTGAAATAGGCAGCTGCTCCAACCTGGGTGATGCACAGGCACGCCGCTTGAAGATCCGTGTAGACGGTGAAAACGGCAGATATTTTGCACATACGCTTAATAATACCGTTGTTGCTCCTCCGAGAATGCTGATTGCATTTTTGGAAAACAACCTGAATGAGGATGGCTCGGTAAATATACCTGAGGCACTCAGGCCTTACATGGGCGGTATGACGGTAATTAAATAAGGATAAAAATAGAAATTAAGTGACACCAATCGTTATAAGGGCGGTTGGTGTCATTTCTAACGTTTCACGAAGTGAGAGCCTGCAAAAGGCAAGCAGGCCATAAGTCTTTTCTATAGTTTATTTTGCAGTATTACACCGGCATGTGATACAATATATGGGATAACTTCAAATACTGAAGGTAAGGAAAACATTGAACGCGATAAATACATTACATAACGCGTCAATCCTTAATACAATATCACGAAAATTATTTTTTTTTATGTAAAATAATTTTCGTGATTTATATTATATATATTGATAACATAATAACTTCATATTTACAAAAAAGAATTATTCTATATTGTAAATAATTTCTTTGGGTGATATAATAACCATGCAAAATTCAACAGCAATTTTAATTCCTAGCGGAGAGTCAATGCAACAAAATTCACAAAGGCATAACAATGATTTAAGGCTAAGTAGAGTAGGAAGACGGAGGGGGGAACGGAAATACGATATTTAGCTATACTAATTATGCTTAATTATTGATGGTAAATTTATTAAATTGGGGAGGAATGGGAATGACAAATTTAACAACTAAAAAAAGAATTACTATTTTTGTAGCATTAATGTTTGCGGTTTTTCTTGGCTCACTTGATATGACGGTTGTTTCGACATCGTTAATAACTATTGTCAAGGATTTGAAAGGATTTGACCTATACACTTGGGCTTTTACCTCATATATGT
>JAEZNF010000289.1 GCA_023441845.1 Bacillota bacterium
AGGTTATTGCAGAGATTATTAAGTGGCCTGAACAGAGACGAAACGCGGAAGGCAGGATTATAGAAATCATCGGTGACAAGGATAAACCGGGAACCGACATATTATCAATAATAAAAGCGCACAATCTTTTTGAAGAATTTCCGGACGAGGTTTTAAAACAGGCCGAAGCCATAAGTGATACGGTAGAGGAAGAGATGACAAAGGGCAGGCGTGACCTGAGAGGCTTAAGAATGGTCACTATAGACGGCGAAGATGCCAAGGACCTGGATGATGCGGTATCGATCGAGCCGCTGCCTGACGGCAGCTACAGGCTGGGAGTTCATATAGCCGACGTTAGCTACTATGTTACCGAGAATTCTCCGCTAGATCAGGAGGCATTGAGAAGAGGCACAAGCGTATACCTTGTTGACAGGGTTATACCAATGCTTCCTAAAAAGCTTTCCAATGGCATATGCAGTCTTAATCCGAAGGTTGATAGGCTGGCATTTACTGTAATGATGGACATAGACAGTTACGG
This sequence comes from Bacillota bacterium, assembly GCA_023441845.1. Lineage (GTDB taxonomy): Bacteria > Bacillota > Clostridia > Acetivibrionales > DSM-2933 > JAEZNF01. The sequence continues at coordinate 518 of JAEZNF010000289.1, forward strand.
AAGAGTTAAAAACCATGAGATATTTGAAAGTGTTATAAATATAGACGAAAGAATGACCTATACCAACGTATACAAGATATTGGAAGAAAAAGATCAGGCCTTACTTGAGCGTTATCATAATTTGTTGGATGATTTTGAAAAAATGAGGACTTTGGCTTTAATTCTGCGCAAGAAGAGATTTGCAAGGGGAGCTATTGATTTTGATTTTGACGAAGCCAAGGTAATTCTTGATGATAAGGGAAAGCCTGTCGAAATAAAAAAATACCAGTACACAATTGCCAATCAAATAATTGAGGAGTTCATGCTTGTATGTAATGAAACTGTTGCAGAGCATTTCTATTGGGCAAATGCACCTTTCGTTTACAGGATACATGAAGACCCGGATTCTGAGAAAATTCAAGCCTTCAGCGAATTCATCAAAAAGATGGGCTACCACTTAAAGGGAGTGGGAAGCATTCATCCGAGGGCAATGCAGGATTTGCTGGAAAAGGTTAAGGGGAGCAGGGAAGAGCGGATTATAAGCACTGTGATGCTCCGTTCCCTTCAAAAGGCAAAGTACAGCCATGAAAGCAATGGCCATTTCGGTTTGGCTGCAAAGTATTACTGTCATTTTACTTCACCCATAAGAAGGTACCCCGATCTTATAATACACAGAATAATGAAGGAGTACTTAAAGGGAAAGATAAACGAGAAGAGAGAAGAGCAGCTTAACGATAGTATTCCCGGCATAGCGCGCTCCTGTTCAGAAAGGGAACGAGCGGCCGAAGAGGCAGAGAGGGAAACCGAAGACCTCAAAAAGGTTGAATACATGAAAGCAAGGCAAGGGGAGGTTTTCAAAGGAATTATATCGAATGTTACCTCGTTTGGAATGTTTGTCCAGATGGATAATACTATTGAAGGCCTGGTGAGAATGAGCAGCATGGAGGATGACTATTATATTTTTGACGAACTGAGATATTGCCTGACAGGAGAGAGAACAAGAAAGATATACCGTATAGGTGATACCGTAACAGTGCAGCTTGCCAGAGCAGACCTATCTACAAGGCAGATTGACTTTGCACTGCTTGAAGAAACCGATGATAAGGAAGAGAACGAAGACACCAATACCGATGCTGAGCCCAAGAAAAAGAGGGAACGTAAGTGGAACAAGGTAAGTGAAAAGGTAAAAATCAATATAAAGGGAAAGAAAAAGAGAAAGGTGAGGGTTTAACAGGCATGATGATTGTGAGTGCCTGCCTGGCAGGCATTAACTGTAAATACAATGGAGAGAACAATTATAATAAAGCCGTTGCAGACTTGGTAGCTCAGGGGAAGGCAATACCGGTTTGTCCTGAACAATTAGGCGGATGTGTTACACCAAGACCTAAAGCTGAAATTTCAGGAGGAACAGGTGCCGGAGTACTTGATGCCGTATGTGATGTATTAAGAGAGGATGGAGAAAACGTTACCTGTCATTTTATAAAAGGAGCCAGGGAGGTTTTGAAAATAGCCTCACTTGTTGGAGCGAAAGAAGCCATATTGAAATCAAAAAGTCCTTCGTGCGGCTGTGGTGAGATTTATGACGGCTCTTTTTCCGGAAAGCTTATAAAGGGAAACGGAGTAACAACCGAAATCCTCATAAGAAACGGAATAAGTGTGTCTACTGAAAATTCGTGTCACAATAATAAAATCCGGCAATTATAAGTACAATTTATGCCGGATTACTTTATATTCTCTGTAAAAGTAAAAACCCTGAAAGTGTGAATTTCAGGGTTTAACTGTTAAAAATCAATTATATCAAAAAGTTTTTAATCTCATCACAGAAAGCATCGCAATCTTCTGAATGAACATCAACTTTAATGGGTTTGCTTAAATCCAGGCTGAATATACCCATTATAGATTTTGCATCAACTATATAACGTCCTGAGGACAAATCTACATCAAAATCGTATTTATTAACGAAATTGACAAAGTCCTTTACATCATTTATTGATTTTAATTGGATGTTGAATGTTTTCATTTCCACTACCCCCTTTAATATTCTATAGCACTATAAAATCAGTTTGTGCGCTTTAAAGTCTAAAAATATATTATCCTGTTTTTGGCTTCAAGTCAATCATGATATTGTTAAATATTCGTAAATACTTTATAATGAGATAGTTGAAGTTATCTCTATTAAAGGGTTTTACCACCTATTGTGCATAACTAACAAACTTTTGAACAAAAATATATAAAAATTTATTTTGTATTTTTTTAAAAGTTTGCTGTAAAAATGATTTTGTTTGAAAACAGTGAATTTACAGCAAACAAATTATAGGAGGATTATGAAGAAGGTTGCTTTTTATACCCTTGGTTGTAAAGTGAACCAGTATGAGACTGAAGCCATAACAGAGCTGTTTCAAAATGCCGGATACAAGGTGGTGGATTTTGAGGAAAAGGCAGATGTCTATGTAATAAATACATGTACCGTTACAAGTATGAGTGACAGGAAGTCAAGACAAATAGTAAGAAGGGCTAAAAAGGCCAACAGGGACTCTGTAGTGATTGTTATAGGATGTTACGCACAGGTAGCCCCTGAAGAAGTTGAAAGCATAGAGGGTGTAAGTCTTGTCATAGGATCAAAGGACAAAAGCAGGATTATTGAATATTTAAATGAGTTTGAAAACAATAAATCAGCAGTCAGCTATGTTGGTAACATAATGAACACGAGAGAATTTGAAAAGCTCAATATTGAAACATATAAGGAACATACCAGAGCGTTTATGAAAATCCAGGACGGCTGCAACCAATTTTGTTCCTATTGCATAATCCCCTACGCGAGAGGTCCCATAAGGAGTAAAGACCCCCAGGATGTTTTGAGTGAAGCCCAAAAATTAGCTAAAAGCGGCTTTAAGGAAATTGTTCTGACGGGCATACATATTGCATCGTATGGAAAGGACACGGGAGATTCATCTCTAATAGACCTTGTTAAACGGGTACATGAGATTAAAGGGATAGAGAGAATCCGGCTGGGTTCAATAGAACCAAACACCATTACAGTTGAGTTTGCGAAGGCATTAGGCGATTTGGAAAAGTTATGCCCGCACTTCCATGTTTCTTTGCAAAGCGGATGCGATGAAACACTAAAAAGAATGAATAGAAAGTATTTAACGGCAGACTATAAAAAGGCGGTTGATTTGCTAAGGGATTATGAGAAGGATGTTGCCGTCACTACCGATATTATGGTTGGCTTTCCCGGAGAATCGGACGAGGAATTTGTAACAACGTATAAATTCCTTAATGACATATTATTTGCCAAGATGCATGTTTTCAAATACTCTCCCAGAAAAGGGACTCCGGCATCTTCATTTAAAGACCAGGTTCCGCCTGAGGTAAAAGATGAACGAAGCAGAAGGCTGATTGAATTATCTGGAGAAAGCAGCTTAAGGTTTAACAGTCAATTTTTAGGGAGAACAATGCCGGTTTTATTCGAGCAGGAGACTTCCGATGACAAAGGACTTATTGAGGGCTTGACAACCAATTATATCAGGGTTATCAGCAGGGGGGATAAGGATTTAAAAGGCAGAATTTTGGAAGTATCTTTGGAAGAAGCGAAGGATGATTTTGTTTTAGGATTTATATTACCATGTAAAATGAATGAATAATTTTGGCGTAAGATTAAAAAATATATTTGTAATGCTTGTTTTTTTAATAATATACTTATTATTCCAGGCACCCTTTAAATTAAATGTGAGGGTGATTAATATAAGATGAAACAGATAATAACGTATAATTAAGGATTATACTTCTTGCATAAATTATCCTGTTGTATTACTATATTATTATAACTATTTAGTACTAACGTTCTATTCCAACGGCCAAATTACTTGATGCTAAATATGGGGGATTGATGTCTATGACAGATAACGAGACCATGATGTTTAAGGTTGAAAAGGATAAAGTTAATGAAGCGCGGGAAATACTTATGTCTGTCTTTCAGGCGTTAAAGGAGAAAGGGTATAATCCCATTAACCAGATTGTAGGATATATTCTTTCCGGAGATCCGACTTATATTACAAGCTTTGGAAATGCACGCGGGATTATCAGAAGGCTTGAAAGAGATGAGTTGTTGGAAGAAGTGGTGAGATATTATTTGGAAGAAAAAAGATAGGCTTTAAGAATAAAAGATAGGGGACAACCTCTACGGTTTGCAGTTTGCTGATGAATCGGAGGTGTCCCTTTTTAGTTTGATAAGCATATTAAATTTGAGGCACGTATGAAACTTGTAAAACTTGGTAATACTGGGCTCGAAGTATCGAGATTGTGTTTCGGAGGCTTGATTATAGGCCCTCTGCAAGCAAACCTTCCGCCTGATTGCGGGGCGGAAATAATAAAAAAAGCTTTTGATATGGGTGTTAATTTTATTGATACTGCTGAATTATACGGCACCTATCCCCATATCAGAGAAGCAATTAAAAAATCGCATATGAAACCTGTAATAGCTACAAAATCTTATGCCTACGATTATGAGGGGGCTTTTAAAAGTCTGGAGAAAGCTAGAAAAGAGATGGATGTAGATGTTATAGACATTTTTTTGCTTCATGAACAGGAAAGCCGTTTGACCTTGAGAGGTCACAGGGAGGCACTCGAATACTATTTAAAGGAGAAGCAGAAGGGTACTATAAAGGCCGTAGGGGTCTCGACGCATAATGTTGAGGTTGTAGAGGCTGCCGCTGAAATGGATGAAATTGATGTAATCCATCCTTTAGTGAATAAAAAAGGCGTCGGCATTGGAGACGGTACAACGGAAGAGATGCTTTCTGCCGTTAAAAAGGCTTTCGACAATGGGAAAGGTATATACAGTATGAAGCCTTTAGGCGGCGGGAACCTTTTAAGTTCCTATAAGGAAAGCATGGATTTTGTGCTGAATCAATCGTGTATACACTCTATAGCTGTGGGAATGCAGTCGGTGGAAGAAGTCATTATGAATATCTGTGTTTTTAATGGCGATGAGGTACCGCATGAAATAATAGATGCTTTAGCCAAAAGGAAAAGGGTGCTTCATATCGACTACTGGTGTGAGGGGTGCGGAAAATGTGTTTCCAGGTGCGGTCAAGACGCCCTGAAAATATTGGGAAATAAAGCTGTGGTTGACGGGGAAAAATGTGTTTTATGCGGGTACTGCGGAAGTGTTTGTCCTGTATTCGCAATAAAAATTTGTTGATAATGCATAAGATATGGTTTGGGAAAGGAAAAATATGAGAATAATAGGAATAGACTATGGAGACAGTAAGATAGGAATCGCCGTAAGCGACCCCTTTGGGTGGATTGCACAAGGTGTTGAAACTATAAAATGGAAAGACGATATCAATAAACCTATTGATAGAATAAAATGCCTTATTGATGAGTATGGGGCCGAAAAATGTGTAGTGGGTTATCCCTTGAATATGAATGGAACTATTGGGACAAGGGGAGAGAAAACATCTGAATTCATCAGCCTTTTAACGGACAAAACCGGGGTTGAGGTTATCAAATGGGATGAGAGATTGACTACGAAAGCGGCAAACCGTGTTATGCACGAAATGGGGACAAAAACGTCGAAAAAAAAGCATGTTGAGGACCAGATTGCTGCTGTGTACATATTACAGGGATATCTTGACAGTATCAAGAATACCGGGTTGTAATATATGAATATGTTTTATTAAGAAAGTGAAAAATATTTATTGCAAATGCTTTGCGGAGAAAATAATGGGAATTTGCCAGACACTGTGGTATAATTATAACTTATAAAGTGAACAGGAGGTAATAACAATGTCCGAAGAAAAAGATGATATTGTAGTATTGGTTGATGAAAATGGTGAAGAAGTCGAATTTGAGCATCTCGATACAATCGAAATGAACGGAAGCGAGTATGTAATCCTTTTACCTTTAGAAGAGGAGGAGGAAGAGGAAGAAGCAAATACTGATGAAGTAGTAATCCTTAAAATAGAACATAGCGATAATGGAGAAGATTCTTTTATCAGTGTTGAGGACGAAGATGAATTGAATTCCGTATTTGAGGAGTTTAAGGTTAGAATGGAAGACGAGTATGATTTTTCGGCTGAATAAACCGATTTATTAAAGCCAGTAGTTTTCCCTGCTGGCTTTAATACTAAAGATAAACAACTTTAAACATCATTAGAATAACCAATGTGAAAACAGCGATGCCTTAATGCTTTTTGAGTTGCCTAAAAGTTCAATTATAAAGTTGTTTATCTATATTCTATATTCAAAAGAATTGCATATATAAAGCTGCAATTCTTCTTTTGAAGCTGTTTCATACAAAGCTGTTCGATAAAAATAAACATGCTAAGTAGCGAATCATAACCGGTTTAAATATGCTCTCAAGTAACTATTTAAAAAGGCGTAGCCTTTGAAACGCTACAGAACCAAAAG
>JAEZNF010000306.1 GCA_023441845.1 Bacillota bacterium
ACCGGCATGCTTTCACCGGTAAGCATCGATTCATCTATTGAAGAATTACCTTCGGTTATTTTTCCGTCAACCGGAATCTTCTCTCCTGGTCTTACTACAATAATATCTCCGACCTCTACATCCTCGACCGGAATATCCTCTTCTATGCCGTTCCTTAACACTTTTGCAGTTTTGGCCCTGAGTCCCATAAGCTTTTTGATAGCCTCTGAAGTTTTCCCTTTAGCCGCAGCCTCAAGGTACTTTCCAAGAAGAATCAGTGTTATAATTACTGCACCTGCTTCAAAATACAGATCCTTCATCACCATGCCCGTAGTCTTTGCAGGTGCAAAGAATGCGTTATATACGCTGAAAAAATATGCTGCCGACGTGCCCATCGCTATAAGGACATCCATGTTGGCACTTTTCGCCTTCAAAGCATGGTATGCATTTTTGTAAAACCTGAATCCTATAATAAACTGTACCGGAGTCGCAATAACAAGTTGAAAATACTCATTGTGCAAAAACCCGATATTAATATTCACAAGCGTTAAAAGCATAGCCATGATAAGCGGCGAGCTTAAAATTGCCGATGTTATAAACTCTACCCTAAGCCTCTTTAATTCCTTATCCCTTTGCTCCTTCTCCCTGTCCTCAGAAACATTAAGGGCCTTCTCCGCTTTATATCCTAAGAGCTCAACAGTCTTAATCAAATCGGCCGTCTTAACTTTTGCAGGATTGTATTCGATATTGGCCCTTTCGGTTGCAAGGTTTACCGAAGCCCCTGATACCCCCTCCGTTTTATTAAGCCTTTTTTCTATTCTTGTACTGCATGCTGCACAGGTCATCCCTGTTATTTTAAGCTCGATTTTTGTTTTATTATCATCCTCTTCTCTTGTTGCAGCATATCCCAACTTTTTAACAGCCTCACTAATCTGACTGCTGCTTAAAAGTGTATCTTCAAACTCCACTGTAGCCTTTTCCACAGCAAAATTAACATTTGCCTTCCTGATACCCTCCAATTTATTTAAACCCTTCTCAATCCTTGCGGCACAAGCCGCACATGACATACCCGATATATCAAAGGATTCCTTCCTGTTCACCTTCACCACTTCCCTTTTCCTTTTTAAAATATTTATCTGCCGGCTTTAACCTCCACAGCAGCCTCTGCCTGAACCTCCTCTATTACCCAATCCGTCTTCATTATAAATACCCTTGTCCGAGGCATTGCTAACATTGGAAACAACTTTAACGCTGCTTCTTATCATACCCATCCAGCATGTATATATAAAATTCCCTTCTTTATCCGGAATAAACTCAATTATATTATCTCCAACATTTAGTTTTCTGTTCTCTATTCCAAATTCCCTGGCTGTTATTGCATTATTACAGCCATTCAAATTTTCCTTGTCGGCCTTAATTGTCCATTTAACCGGTACACCCTTTTGAACTACAATAGGCTCATAGCTTCCCGGTTTAATGGTTGTTGTGACCGTTTGCACACCGTTTTCAATTTTCGCTATGCTTCCGGAAGTTCCCGAATTACCGGATGGAAGCGAAATACTATATCCGGAAAGGCCCAATCCTCTATTTAACATGATGATCCCTAGAATTATAACCAGCACACTGCTTACTTTCATCATTTTGTGTGTAAATTTACCGCTTATAAGTGAACTCACTGCTCCAAACCCAAACATCAGAGGAACAGTGCCCAAACTGAATATAAACATTGATATTGCCCCGGCAGCAAAGCTTCCTGTTCCCAGTGCATAAAGCTGCATTGCCTGAAGCGGTCCGCATGGCATCAGTCCACTTAACATTCCTATGAATAACGGACCCCTATTTCCGGCATTATTGTGCACTTTTTTCGCGAGGACTTTCGGCATCCTCGGGTTCAGCTTCCTTAAGACAGGAAAAACGTTCAGCATGTTTATTCCCATAATAACCATGAAAACACCGGATAATATGGCAATCAAACCCTTCGCAGTACCGGAAAAGCCAATTACGGAGCCAATAGCGCCTACAATACCTCCGATAAACGTATACGACAGTATCCTTCCTAAATTGTACAAAGCACCAGGCTTTAACTCCGCATATTTATCTCTACTTTTTTCATCCCTTCTATTAATACATACCGACAGGTTAATTCCTCCGCACATTGCAACGCAGTGAAGCGAAGTCATAAGGCCAACTGCAAACAGTATGCCGTACCCCATCGTCTGATCAACTTGAGGTATGAAATTGAAGCCTACAGTATTTTTTATTATGGTATATAGAGCCAGTATGATAATCCCCAGGCCGACAAGCTGCCCGATGCTCATCTTACTTTCACTTTTTTGTGACTGCTCCTCATCCTTTACTCTGCCTGCATCTGTCATTACATTATAGTTTTTTACTTTGTAATCAAGTTTTTCAATTGCTTCAACTATATCATTAATATCCAGCCTTGAAACATCATATGTTACATAAACATTAGAACAACTGTATATGGCATTGACGTAAGCCACACCGTCCAGCTTTTTCAAAACATTTTCGATTTTCATTTCACAGTTTGCACAAGTCATGCCGTCTATATGAAGAATTTTTTGTATTATTTTTTCTTCCATTGTACTCCCCCTGTCATGTGTAACTTCTATGCTCAAATTCCAATATAAAGATTTTATAGAAATCGCAAGTAAATATTACTAGATCCGTAACACATTAAATAACTATAAAAATGATTGGTTACGAACTAATAGAGCATTTATTGTGTTTTCCAGTTTGCAGTAAACAAGTCCTTGTTTTTAACTATAAAATCTTTTGAAATAGTAATGTTCGTGCCATCATCGTTCTTTTCACCATTCACTATGGGTATCGGATTGCAGCCGCCTCTCTCCTGCTCAACCATATCCATATTAAACCTGTTTCCACAGTTTTGGCAAACCAAAACATCACCTTGTTGT
>JAEZNF010000313.1 GCA_023441845.1 Bacillota bacterium
ATAGAAGCCTGGCCTCTCTCAACCTCAACTTCATAGTTCTTTCCATTTATAGTAACAATGTATTTCATATCATCTATCCCCTTAAACAAATATTTTCAGCATTAGCTGTCAAGTAGTCTAATAGACTTAAACTGCAGCTGTGAAAGCGGAATTTTTGATTCATCACTTACAATGGCCATAATCATGGCAGCCGTTTTTTCATCGACACCTATAAGCTTTAACTCTCCTGTTGATAATTCCGAATCACCTGTTGAAACATCAGCTGTATTTGAATTTTCATTTGACATTTCAGAGGGAACATTCACACGTGTCCGTTTCCCAACTATTTTTCTTATAATAAACGACTGGAATTTCACAAGAAAACTTAACGATATAAGCACAAAAAACACTACACTTATACCAAACAGAGATACCAGCAAACTATCCGTTATTGACATAAACACCATCCTTTACACCTTTACAATAGTATAACTGACCTTCGATGCTTTTTGTTCTTCTCTCTCCTTAAAGAATTTTTCAGCAATCTGAGGAAAGAGAATACAAGAAAGAACATCCCCGTCATTTTTAGCCATGCTTGAAATCTGCTTTTTTATTTTATCAAACTCAGGAGCCAAAGTATCGGCAAACCTTGTAGTAATTGGTTTTTCGTCTCCCAAAACTTTTTTGACAAGTTCCTTATCAACTTCTCCGGGGGCCATACCGTATTCACCTTTCAAATAAGCCTTTACTTCCTTTGAAACACGTTTATAGCGTTCACCCACCAATACATTGGTAGCTGCCTGTACACCTACCATCTGACTCATAGGTGTAACAAGAGGCGGATAACCAAGGTCTTTCCTTACCCTGGGTGTCTCCATAAGAACTTCATCAAGCTTATCCAAAGAATTTTGCTGTTTCAGTTGAGCAATAAGGTTTGACAGCATTCCACCCGGTACCTGATACACCAGCGCATCTGTTTCTGTCCCAAGCACATAGGGATCAAGCTGCCCGCACTGTATAAACTTTTCCTTTACAGGTTTAAAGAAATCATTGATTTCTTTAAGTGCCTTCTCCTGAAGTCCAGTTTCATATCCCAACTGCTTTAATGCGTAATTCAGTGTTTCGGTGGCAGGTTGTGAGGTACCTCCTGAAAAAGAGGAAATCGCCGTATCAATGCCGTCACACCCGGCCTCTGCTGCTTTTATATAGGTTATCGGCCCAAGGCCGGTAGTTGAATGAGTATGCAAAAATACAGGTTTCTTAACATTTTGCTTTAAGGCTTTGACAAGGTCATAAGCTTCCTTAGGCCCCATTATTCCTGCCATATCTTTTATACAAATCGAATGGACTCCCATTTCTTCCAAGCGTTTGCCCAGTTTTACATAACTGTCAAGATTGTGTATGGGGCTGGTAGTATAGCATATAGTGCCCTGTGCATGTCCGCCTCGTTTTATAGTCTCATCTACAGCCACTTCTATGTTTCTAAAATCATTTAGGGCATCAAATATCCTGAAAATATCCATTCCTTTATCAATCGAATATGCAACAAATTTCCTTACCACATCATCGGGATAATGCTTGTAACCTAAGATATTCTGACCTCTAAGCAACATTTGCAGTTTGGTTTTGGTGACCTTTGCTTTAATCTTTTTCAGCCTTTCCCACGGGTCTTCATTCAGATACCTGAGACATGAATCAAAAGTAGCCCCTCCCCAACATTCCAGAGAGTAATACCCTGCATTATCCAGTGTTTCAAGAATTCCTTCAAAATCTGAAAATGGCATTCTTGTGGCTATCAAAGACTGATTGGCATCACGTACTACTGTTTCGGTAATATTTACTTTCATACACTGACCTCTCCTTTTCGATTATCATAAAAATAAAATCTAAAAATAAAAAAAGACATAGAACTATTTTCAAAGCTCTCCACCCAAAAAGCTTAATTTCTTGAAAACAGTATCCTGTCCAACCGGAATAATACCATATCAAATTTTGCACATATCTATAGTATAATTAAACATCGAATAAAGGTCAACAAATAAAAAGCAGAAAATAATTTTGAATATTTGTGAAGCAAAGAGATACTGCATCGGCAATTTTCTATTTCTTATCACCTTTTTATTTATACCAGCAAAAATGAAAAATTCATGGATTTTGTAAATGGTATTTTGTTTAATTGATTGTCAGTATATGCAAATCGGCTGCTTTACCCGGCTAATTTCTCCATAGATACACTTTTCTGCTCCTCGTTATATTGATTATCGTAAAAGCACAAAGAATAAAAGCATCCATAAGGATGCTTTTATTCTTTGTGCTTTTACGGATAAATTATGGTCCTACAGTAACCACATTGCTATATTCCGATATTCTATCTCCATTAGAATCTATTTGTGCTACATAAAAATCACGTCTACCGTCTAAAAATGAAACAAGCCCTGATGTATTTGTTGTTTCCAAGACTTTTTCAAGCGGATCTGTTGAACCGGTGAGCTTGCTGTATATGGCATAAGTTGCTCCCGGTATGCTATCCCAGCCTAATCGAGCTATAGTAAGAGCTTGTTGGGTAATTACCAGATTCTGAGGAGCAGCATAGTATTGGGCAGTAACCGGATTGCTGAAATCCGAAATTCTATATCCGTCAGAATCTACCTGTGCTACGTAGAAATCATAGCTGCCGTTTGGAACGGGAACCGAACATGATGTATATGTTGTTCCCCAGACTTTAACGGGTGTACCTGTCGATCCGGTAGATTTACAATATACAGCATAACTTGCTCCTGATGTACCGGCCCAGCTTAATTGGAGCGATGATAGAACCTGTTGGGCAATTATAAGGTTTTGAGGAGCAGTTAAATAGTACTCGACAGTAACCGGATTGCTGTAATTTGTGAATCTGGTGAAATCATAATCTATTTTCGCTACATAATAATCATACTTTCCCGGGATAGTGTTAATAGTGCAATATGCATTCATTGCCATACCGGCTAAAGTATAATCTTCCGATGATCCGGTATGCCTTCTATATAATATATATAAATAGCCGTCTGATATGCCATCCCAACTGAAGCTGACAGATGAACCATCCATACCGGTCATTGTAAAGTTTTCAAGTGCGTTTGCGTAGGCAGAAACGGTAACTGCATTGCTATAGCCCGAGATTCTGTTTCCGTTAGAATCCACTTTTGCCACATAAAAGTCACAATTGCCGTAAAGAGTCTGGACAGTGCATGTAGAGCCGGTTGTTTCACATAATTTAACAAGATTATTACCGATACCTCTTCTATATATTCCATAGGTGTCTCCTGACGTACCGGTCCAGCTAAACTGGACTGTTTGACCGTTTAAGCCGGTCATAACAAAGTTTTGCGGAGCATCGGGCAGTAAGCGTACCGCAGCAAAAGCATCGTTAACAGTCTGAACTTCCTGGCTTCCTGCTCCATATGCCAATTCTGCGGCATTAGCAACAATCGCTGCAAATTGTGTGAAGTTCGTATTATTACAAAGGTAGCCGTCATCTATGGCATTATAAAAAATATTTGCAAGTTTGGTATATCCAATTCCTGTTACCGTTTTGTTATTATGAGTACCACCTTCCGCAATAAGATATGCAGCTTTTGTAATAACCCCGCCACCACTATGAGAACCAGATTTATTAGTTATGTAATCATCGTAGTCATCAATATCAGGATTAGCACAATCTCTGATTATAGTTCCTGAATCTTCCCCGTTAGTCCAGTCAAAGCTGCCCTCGCTCGGGATATAGTATTCACAAATCATTCCGAATACATCTGCCAGACCCTCGTGTAATGAACCGGTTTCCGAATAGTTTATGGAATAATCGGTTAGGCCTTCTGAAAATAACATACCATGAGTGAATTCATGTCCTACAACATCCAGGCAGCAGGCCAAACTTCTGCCTGCATCGCCATGTCCGACAGGAAAACGTGCATAATTCGTAGAACCATATGCATTGCACTCTGTGCCAGATTCGTCAATAAACAAATTGAATCTGGAACCGTTATTATCGTTGCCATTCCTTCCGAAGGTATCATTAAAGAACTTTAAAACGTTGGTCATATTATGATGTGCATCGACGGCATCTTGTTGATAGTTACTTGATGTGCCGGAGTTAAAAAAGTTATCAGGTTCACTATATCTTGCCTGAAAAGGGTCAGTGTAGTTTTTAGTCCAAACATTCTCAACTGTATTGTCCAGATAGTAGGTACCGTTATCATCATAAACCATCTTTAAATTTTGCTTTACTGTTCCAAACTGACCAATACCCGATCCTACAGCAGGTTGCTCGGAAGCGGCTATTTGACTGAATAAGTTTATAACAGACAGACTATTTGCATCAACATAGTAAGTATAAATGCCATAACTCGGCTTATTATAGCTTATGCTTACTTTATAGGAATAGACATATTTACCTTTTACGGGATAAAGAACAAGTTCAAATTGGGGATTTCCGATGTATTCCGGCTTAAAGCCCAGGTGCTTTTCTACTGCACTTAAAACATCCTGTTCCGAATTCTTTATAGAACTTTGGGATGAGGCCAGTTTGTTTTCTATATCTTCAACGGTACTTCCTACTATACATTCAATTACACCCTCATCATTAACATGAAAGTTTTGATCTGTTCCATATACAGGTACACCATTGTATGTCTGTGTTGTTTTAACAACAGTTCTGCCCTTGGAATTTTTAAATTGTTTATCTTTTTTAAACTTCTTATCCTTCTTCGATTCCTTTGATAACTTCTTTTCGGTATCGGGTAAAAAAGCCTTATTGTAATTTTTTTCAACAATCTTCTCGGGTGATAATTTTGATTTCTCTGTCAATTTTCCTGATATAAACCCGGATTTGTGATTAAATGATGATATTTCAGGAACAAAACCTTCGTTTTGTTGCGCAGCAAATGCCGGTACTATACTACTTGCAACAATTCCGGCCGACAATACAATAGAACATAATCTCATTCTATTTTTCATTTATACCATCTCCATTCAGTAGTTTTTGTAATAAATCCAAATCATCATATATTGCGGTATATCAATGTATGCGCATACATTACAGCTATCATTATACACTAAATTCAAATTAGTGTATTGAAAAATGTTAAATATTTATTGAAAAAAGTTGAACTTTTGTTAAATCAGGCGAACACTTCATTTACAGACATTTATGCCATACGAATTAAAATAATGACAATTCGGTAACTCGTAACATCTTTTATTAGATATATCCCGTAGTTCAGGCCCAGTCAAGTCGACTGAGCCTGTTTGTGCTGCCATATTTTTTGAGTGCTCCGACCAAGAACTGCCGGACAACTGCTCCGGCTTTATTGGATATAACTCCTCAAACTGCCTACGGACTAACCGTCACAATACATTCCGCATACTTGCTCGGATCAGTAGCACTGGCTGCCCTAATTACCGCCGTTCCTGCATTATTTAATGTAACGAGTCCTGCGGATGATACTACAGCCACATTACTTACACTCTGGCTGTGTACCGACCATATCACATCTTTATTCGTTGCATTTTGAGGAACTGCCGTTGCTATCATTTGTGCTGTTGCCCCTACACTTGCATTCAAATACATTCTATTGAGGCTTATTTCCGTTACCGGCACAATTACGGATGAACCTACCACCGATATATCATCAAGATATATGTTTCTGCCGTACCGGCCCTCTGCGAGAAATGCTATGCGTAAATCCGAAGCACCCTTGAATGAATCAAGATTGACAGTATGTTTTTTCCATCCTGGAGTAGAGTCATACCTATTAACTGCATTTCCTGTATTTACCCATGTAGAACCGCCATCTGCCGAAATCTGCACCTGTATACTGTCCGGCTTGGTATTGTCTGCATCGTGGTACATCCAGAAATCCACAAAATATGTATCCACACTCCCAAGATTGATTCCTGAAGTCCTATACAGGCGGGTGCTCTGCCCTGAGTTTACATCGAAAGAATTAAATTTGGCCATGTATACACCTGTTTTAGGTCCGCCGGGATTGGGATATGTCCCGCTTGATACAAAGCTCCATTCACCGTCTGCTCCATTGACATCCTGAACCGCCCAACCTGCCGGAATGCTTCCTCCGCCGCTTTCAAATCCTTCACTGAGCAAAGTCACGGTTACAGGCTCAGGTGCTGTTACTGTCACGATACATTCCGCATACTTTTCCGGATCAGAGTAACTAACTGCCCTTATTACCGCTGTTCCAGGGTTGTTCGCCGTAACAAGTCCGGCGGATGATACTACCGCCACATTACTTGCACTCTGACTGTAAACCGACCATGTTACATTCTTATCGGTTGCATTTTGAGGTGCCACCTCTGCAATCAACTGTTCTGTCTGACCTGCGGCTATACTTACAGATGTTTTATTGAGGCTGACTCCTGTTACCGGTATAATAACCGGATTAACCGTTACTGTGCATTCTGCATACATGGCAGCTTCCGTAGAGATTACAGCCCTTATTACTGCTGTTCCCGGATTGTTCGCTGTAACAAGTCCGGCGGATGATACTACTGCTACATTATCTGCGCTCTGGCTCACTACTGCCCATATTATATTTTTATTAGTTGCATTTTGAGGTGCTGCCGTTGCAACCAGTTGCTCTGTCTGTCCTGCTGTCAGGGTAACAGATGTCTTATCAATACCGATACCTGTTACAGGCACATTTACTATAGAGGTATCCATTATTGATATTTCATCGAGATACATATTATAATAGCTTCTACTTACCCCAAGAAATGCCACCCTCAAATCGGAGACTCCCTTATATCCATCAAGGCTTATCGAGTGTTTTTTCCAACCTGTGCTTCCGTCGTTTCTGTCAATTTGGCTTCCGATATTTATCCAACTATAGCCTTCATCCGTAGATACCTGAACCTGAATATAATCCGCATTGGCAATCTCGGTATCGTGATACATCCAGAAATCCAGACTGTAGCTGCCGTTTCCAAGGCATATGCCCGAAGCTGTATACATGCGGGCGCTTCCACGCGGTATCTGTCCGTAATTAAACTTTACCATATTAGAACCGCTTTTTGGGCTTCCGGGGTCAGGATTTGTCCCGCCTGAAGCAATGCGCCACTCTCCATAGGTACCTTCAACATTCTGAACGCTCCATCCGTCGGGAAGAATTCCACTGCTGTATTCAAACCCTTCACTGAGCAAAACACCGCTCACCGCTTCAGTGACAATTACTGTGCACTCCTCATACTTGCTCGGATCAACCTTGCTTGCAGCTCTTATTACTGCCATACCGGGATGATTTGCGGTCACAGTGCCGTCCTGAGCCACTACAGCTACGTCAGGAATATTCT
>JAEZNF010000315.1 GCA_023441845.1 Bacillota bacterium
CGAATCCTCACCTATGGGTTGATTCAGCCTGACGGCCTCTTTGACTAATTCAAGAGACATTTTTTATCCTCCCCCCGTATTACGGTAAACAATATCCTTCACATACAAAACAGCAAATTATTTTGCAATGTATTTAATGTATATTGACAACGTCCCAGAAATATTACTTTCAAGAACAAAAAACAACCCAATCGTTTGATCGGGTTGTTCTTCAGGCACTGCATCATTTATTGTTATCATCGTCAGCTGACGCGTATTCTTTTGTCGTCCTTGCAAATTACAAGCTCTACTGCCTTTGTCAGAATGTCTGTGTAACTGTAGGAAACTCGCCTGGTTGTCTCATATTCATTTTCAAACTTGATGATGAAGATGCTAGGGTAGGAATTCTCGATAACTCCTTCTTTAATAAATGCCTTTTTTCTTCCTTTATTGGCTTTGAGTTGAACTTTTTCACCAATGCTGGTCTCAATGTTCTTCTTTATTTGAAACAGGTCACTCTTCTCTGCCATTGAATCACCTCATCTTCTGTTTTCAATATTATATCATAAACAGTATGGCTTGTCAAAAAAAATAAATATTATAACAAGGGTAATTAAATTATGTCAAGTGTTTTTTTAAAATTGGCACTTTTTTCACTGGTTTTCGCTGGTTACTCACTAGTTTACACCCAATTTTTAGTGGTAAGGCTCCATCGGAAATCCTTCTCTGTATTTCCCCCTTGTCTGGACACCTCCTATTCCCGATTTGCCCGTAATGGTGGCATCAATAACCTCCTCAGCTGTAAGTACTCTGTCGATGCCGGTAAATGCCACCTTTTGACTGACCATTACCGGATCAAGCGCATGTATCATATCACGGAAAGGTGCACTGGCAAAGTTGGCTCCTGCCTTGATTAACTCGTTATATAGAGATTGGCAGGCACCTGCAAAAATGACGAGTCCGTCCATGTCACTGTTGAACCGCCTTGCTTCCTTTACTGCTTCAATAAAATATTGAGAGGTCCTATAAGCTTTAATGTCTGTGAAGCTGTTCTCACCCTTTAAGAAGCCATCGTGACCCGTTAGGACCAATATATCAGGCCTGTATGTTCTCAGTAATTCTGCTATTGCCCCAGGTTGGTCTTTTTCAGGCACATACTGTCCGACAGCGTTTAATCCAAGCTTTTTGTATTCTGACAAGCAATTCTCCAAATAATCCTTATCACCATCTACATGGAGTACTTTACCGGGCTTCTTTATTTTTCCCGCTTCTTCATTGGAAGTATTTCTATAATATGCTTTTTTTGAGTATCCCCTGAAACGTGGCGCATAATAAGCTGTCGAATTTTTCTCTCTTGCTGTTTGGGCATCCATGCAGCTATCTGCCATCCTGCAGAACCTATCTCTGTATTCCCTCACTTTGGTGTCGGGTTGTATTTCCAGATCAGATTCTGGTGCATCTGCTTCTATCCTGTAGCTTATTCCTTTTAAAGTGATTATTTTCTCCCCATTCCTTTCCACAATATCTACAACTTTAAAAAAAACATCTGACCCGTACGATTTTCTCGCAACGATATCACCGATCTTAATTTCACCCATTCGTTCACCACCTGTGCTGTTTCATTACAGCAATGCTCCTGCGAGCTAATAACTCCTGTTACATAATATGTAAACTCAGGCCGGATTGTTCCGAATACGTAACATTGTTTCGTATTCGAAACATTGTATTGTGCTGTAAGTAGTAAAAAGCTATAATAATAGAAACAAATTGATTTGAGGTGTACATCATATGCTTACAGATATTGAAATCGCTCAGCAGTGTATAATGAAACCAATAAAAGAAATTGCAGATGCTTTAGGTATTACGGAAGATGAACTTGAATTATACGGAAAATACAAGGCAAAATTGTCACCTGCTCTATGGAACAGGTTGAGGGATAAAAAAGACGGTAAGCTTGTGCTGGTTACAGCTATCAATCCCACTCCAGCAGGAGAAGGCAAGACAACGACTACCGTCGGTCTCGGGCAGGCTTTAACGGCTATAGGTAAGAAGACTGTGATTGCTTTAAGAGAACCATCTCTTGGCCCCGTTATGGGTGTTAAGGGCGGAGCCGCCGGCGGAGGATATTCCCAGGTTGTCCCGATGGAGGATATTAACTTGCATTTCACCGGTGACATGCATGCTATTACTGCTGCAAACAATCTGTTATCGGCCGCCATTGACAACCATATCCAGCAGGGCAACGAACTGTGCCTTGACCCAAGACAGATTGTGTGGAAGAGGGCTATGGACATAAATGACAGAGCTTTAAGGAATATTGTTGTCGGACTGGGCGGCAAGTCCAATGGAGTCCCCAGAGAAGACAGCTTTAATATCACTGTTGCATCGGAGGTTATGGCTATCCTGTGTTTGTCTGCCAATCTGTCTGATCTGAAGGCCAGACTTGGCAGAATCGTTATTGGCTACAGTTATTCCGGAGCACCGGTCACTGCTTCACAGCTGCGAGTAGAAGGCGCTATGACACTCCTTTTGAAGGATGCAATCAAGCCGAATCTGGTACAAACACTGGAAAACACACCGGCATTGGTTCATGGGGGCCCCTTTGCCAATATTGCACACGGCTGCAACAGTATCAACGCAACCAAAACCGCGTTAAAGCTTGCTGATTATGTAATCACAGAGGCAGGCTTTGGAGCGGACCTCGGTGCAGAGAAATTTTTTGATATTAAATGCAGATATGCCGGGTTTAAACCTGATGCAGTAGTACTGGTAGCGACCATAAGAGCACTGAAATATAATGGCGGTGTACGGAAGGAGGATCTTAAGAAGGAAGATCTTCATGCCTTGAAGAAAGGCTTTGTAAATTTGGAAAAGCATGTGGAAAACCTGAAAAAATACGGAGTACCTGTCATTGTCGCCATCAACCACTTTGACACGGATACGCATGAAGAAGTGGAATATGTCAGGGCAAGATGCGAAAGCATTCATGTGGAAGTCGCTTTTTCACAGGTGTTCGCAAAAGGCGGACATGGAGGAAAGGAACTGGCCGAGAAGCTGGTTCATATGATTAATACGACACCTTCTGACTTCAAACTTCTATATGACGAAAAAGCACCAATAAAGGAAAAAATAGAAACCATTGCAAAAGAAATATACGGCGCTCGCAGTGTCACTTATTCTCCCGCTGCAGACAAGTCTATCAAAAAGCTGGAGGAAATGAAGCAGGATGCCCTGCCGATTTGTATGGCAAAGACGCAATATTCACTCTCGGACAACCCTCACCTTCTGGGCCGTCCGGAGAATTTCGAAATCACTGTTCGTGAAATCAGGTTATCAGCAGGAGCGGGCTTTATTATCGCATTGACAGGCGATATTATGACAATGCCCGGATTGCCGAAGACACCTGCAGCAGAAAAAATTGATGTCGATGAAAGCGGCATCATTACAGGAC
>JAEZNF010000363.1 GCA_023441845.1 Bacillota bacterium
CTGGTACACAGCGCAAAGCGGCATCTGGCAAACAGTATGGCTCGAGAGTGTACCAAAGGAATACATTAGCGCATTGCGTATAACACCGCTGTTTGATGAAAAAGCGCTGGAAATCACTGTTTTATCCGAGAATTCTCATTCATGCTGTGCAACTGCAGGCAATAACCAGATTACCTTTACATCAAATAAACCGGCAAAGCTATCTATGCAATCGTTCATTCCGTGGACACCTGAAAATCCTCATCTCTATGATTTGAAGGTTACGATGGGAGAGGACTGTGTGAATAGTTATTTTGGCATGCGAAAATTCTCGGTGGAACCGGATGACGCCGGAATAAAACGCCTATTTTTAAACAACAAGCCATATTTCCACAACGGTCTGCTGGATCAGGGCTATTACAGCGACGGAATGTACACTGCGCCCAGCGACGATGCTATGATCTTCGATATACAAACTGCGAAGGATATGGGCTTTACCATGCTTCGCAAGCATATAAAAATAGAGCCTCTGCGCTGGTATTATCATTGTGACAGGATCGGTATGCTGGTGTGGCAGGACATGATAAACGGCGGTGGGGATTATCGGCTTGGTACCGTTTCCTCTCCCCTTGTGACCGGAATTCATTTTAAGGATCATCATTATAAATGGTTTGCCCGTGAGGAAGCAGATGGACGCGCACAATACTATAGGGAGCTTGACGAGATGATTCGCCATTTATACAACTGTGTGTCAATTGCCATGTGGGTTCCGTTCAATGAGGGATGGGGTCAGTTTGATGCAAAAGAGGCTGTCAAGAGGATTACAGAGCTTGACACCACCCGTACGATTGACCACGCCAGCGGATGGCACGACCAATACATCGGAGATTTCAAAAGCCTTCACGTTTATTTTAAGAAATATCGCTTTAAGCCTGATAAATCAGGACGCGCAGTAATACTATCCGAATTTGGCGGCTACAACTTCCGGGTAAGGGGACATAGCTTTAATGAAAAGGATTTCGGATATAAAAAATTTGAAACGGCAGAAGACCTCATGACAGCTTACAAGGATTTATACGAAAATGAAATTCTCCCTGCAATGAAGCAAGGGTTGTGTGCAGCCGTATACACTCAGCTTACCGATGTGGAGGATGAGCTGAACGGGCTGATTACCTATGATCGCAAAATCCTGAAGCTTCCAGTGGATAAGGTCATGCAAATCAATGCCTGCTTCATGAATTTGCCATGAACCATTTGAACAACGTCGGCTGGTCGCAGCGAGGGGGCATGGGAGCTTGCCCCCATTGGAAATTGAAGATTATGCTCTTTTAGTTCTTATCCTGCTTCCGTAACGCACTGACCACAGATGTTACAAATAATACAGCAATAATAATTTCGGGTATTCCGTTTGCTACGCCTATACCGAATATGGTTTTACCGGCCAGCCCTGAATTAAGTCCCAATGCTTTTTCAAATTCTTGTGCATACATTAAATACATCATTGCCAAAACCAGTCCTGTATTGGTCAATGTTCCTATAATTGTAGCGACTACCACATCCAGTGCTTTGCCCATGGATTTCCAATTTGTAAGGTACACCATTACCCCGGTTAAAATAATCAGAGCTATATTCATACCTATCAACAAGATGCTTTGAGAGCTTTTAATATTGCTGTATATGCCATAGACCAGATAACCTGTTACTAATGCCCATATAACATTCAACAGTACAAGAGTTCTTTTAGATCCAAGATTTTTTAAAGCTTTGAATACGTAATACGATGTTATGCCTATGAGGATTCTCGGCAATACTGAAACCAATGGATTCAGGAAAGCAAATGATATTGGTGTGGGGCTTGTTATTGCCGAATAAATACTGAAAAGTCCAAATATAAGACCAACAAACGCGCCTACTACAGGGCCTTCCATAATAGCACCAATGATGACAGGGATGTGCAGAATGGTTGCCTTTGTCGGCCCAACAGGTATAAGCCCTATAGGAGTCATTCCCAGTATTGCGGTTAATGCTCCCAATATTCCGACAATCGCCATTTTTCTGACATTGAATTTCTCGCTGTTTAACATTTTACTCCCTCCGCTCTAGTTCCATATTTTCGGATACCAGTCGATAAACAATACATTTTGTTTTAACCATATCCAGTCCAACTCTGTAAAGATGTTGGCTATCCTTTTATTATAGAAAAGAACAGTCGAAAAGGCAAGAGACAATATCCCCATTGGCGTAATTTATGCACTTTATGCAATTGTATTCATTATTCCCTAACCGGACGCTTACTTTCATTTAAATAGATCACTGCTGCAAGCACCAATAACAGTATATCAAAAATAAATGTAATCATATTCGCGCCGATAGGAAGGATACCACTATTGGCTATTACACCACAGATAATGACAAACACCATTCCGCCCAGCAACCCAACCATACTCATCATACTCTGTTTTATTAGCTGTACCTCCTCCTGCCAGTCATAATACGCCATCCTGTTTCCGATAAAAATGCCTGCAACCGCAGTAAACACTGAAAAGACAAGCGGAGTCAATATCATCAGCACCGTCCCGATAATGTCAGTTTTTAAGGAAATGCTGAACAATACCGAGCACACGATGGAAGTTGGGACTGTAAAGGTCAGATTTGTCAGTAAATAGCTGTCGTACAATACTTTCGGTGAAATCGGCAAGGATTTAATCAGCCAGATATTCTTTCCCTCCAGCGCAAGCGAAACAGCGGATGTATTTGTCATGCATACCATGGCTGCAAGTACATAACAGGCTGCACTTTTAATAATGTTCATAGAATCAGACATATCAAGGCTCTGCAACACTTTCTCCGGTCCGGCAATCATCATGCCAACAGCCAGCAGCACTGCAAGTACGCAGCCAATCAGCAGATTCGTAGCACAAATAGTAGATTTTAAAATGCGCATAATCGTTTTCTTGTAAAGTGCTGAAAGCATGCTGCCTTGATACAATGTCTCCAGCTTGTAATCCGCCCTGCTTATCCGGGAGGTCAACGCCGTGTTGATCTGCCTGTATTTTATGGATAACAACAGAACAAAAAGTACATACCAGCCGATAGAAATCCCTGCAAAAAGCAAAAATAAACCTATATTGCCATTCACTACTGCTTCCGTAAAAAGCTTTGCCGGAGGATATACCTTGTTCATAGTGTCGGAAATGACAGGCACCATGGCTGAAAAGGCCTGTATATCTATGTTTCCGGTTTTAGAATCAAGCATACTGCCAAAACCGTTATCCGATGATGTAGCAATCATTGGAAGTACCATAATCAATATCACAA
>JAEZNF010000401.1 GCA_023441845.1 Bacillota bacterium
CCGAGGCAAAGGAAAGACGAAAAAAAGTACAGCGGGAAGCTGACTTTTACGGTGCAATGGATGGTGCCAGCAAATTTGTTAAAAATGATGCCATTGCGGGTATCATCATTACTGTCATTAACATCATAGGCGGACTGGTTATGGGTATGGTTTCAAGAGGAGAAACTCTTTCGGAGGCTCTGGAAACCTATGCGGTTCTTACGATCGGTGATGGCCTGGTCAGCCAGATACCGGCTTTGATGATCTCTACGGCAACCAGCTTCATTGTTACAAGAGCGGCTTCCGACTCCGATATGAGTCAGGATTTTTTAAAGCAGGTATTCAGCAATCCCAAGGTGCTCATGATTGCTTCGATATTGTGTTTTATCCTTGCACTGTTTCTGCCGACGATTCCATTTCTTATACTGGGTGCGGTTCTTGCGTTTTTGGCCTACTCCATATCAAAGCAGCAGAAGGTTGTTATGAAGCAGGAGGAGGTCAAAGTCGAGGAAAGTGAGGTAGAAGAAATAAGAAAGCCGGAGAATGTTGTTTCGCTCCTGCAGGTTGATCCAATAGAACTGGAATTTGGCTATGGAATCATTCCACTGGCTGATGTGAACCAAGGCGGGGATTTGTTGGACAGAGTGGTGATGATCAGAAGACAGCTTGCTCTGGAATTGGGTATGATTGTACCGATCATAAGGCTCAGGGACAATATTCAGCTTGCACCTAACCAATACCAGATTAAGATTAAGGGAGTTGAGGTAGCCAGCGGAGAGCTGATGCTGGACAATTATCTCGCAATGAATCCCGGACTTGTTGAAGAAGAAATGGATGGAATTAAGACCACCGAGCCTGCCTTCGGGCTTCCGGCCATATGGGTAACAGAGGCTCAGAGGGATAAGGCTGAAATGCTGGGGTATACCGTCGTGGATTCACCGTCCATCATTGCTACCCACCTGACGGAAATCATTAAGAAGTATGCCCATGAGCTGATAGGCAGACAGGAAGTTCAGGTGTTGATTGACAACATCCGACAGAGTTATCCTGTCATTGTGGATGAACTGATTCCGAAGCTCATGACTGTGGGCGAAGTGCAGAAGGTGCTTGCAAACCTGCTGAAGGAAGGGGTTTCTATAAGGGATATGGTGACCATACTGGAGACACTTGCCGATTATGCGCAAGTGACTCATGATACGGATATGCTGACGGAATATGTACGTCAGGCCATGGGAAGAGCCATATCGAAGAAGTTTTTTGCCGATGCAAAATCCAGTGTAATAACGCTGGATCCCAGGCTGGAGCAGATCATCATGGATTCCTTGCAAAAGACAGAAACTGGTGCATACCTGACACTTGAGCCCAATACGGCTAACACGATTCTTGGCAGTCTTTCCAAGCAAGTGCAGAAGCTTGTGCAGCTGGGACAGCAGCCCATCGTGCTGGCATCACCGGTAGTCAGACTATACTTTAAAAAGCTGGCCGATCAGGCAATACCGGGAATTGTGGTACTTTCCTATAATGAACTCGACCCTAATTTGGAGATTCAATCCATAGGAGTTGTGAGTGTATAGTTTCATTGTATGAGGTGTTTGTTTATGATATAATACTTTTATAAATGGGGATATTATGTCTCTTTTTGTTAGTATTTGATAATGAGGAAGCTAATGTTACAAAGATACTATGCGAGGGAACTATGAAAATTCGCCGCTACATGGCCAAGGACACACAGGAAGCAATACTGAAGGTTAAAATGGATCTTGGAAGTGAAGCTCTTATTCTTAACACGCGAAAGGTTAAGAAGAAGGGGCTGTTTGGCTTTTTTGAAAAGCCGATGGTTGAAGTATTGGCAGCCATAGACGAGTACAGTGAAGCAAAACCGGACGGGAAAGCGGCAAAATCAACCGAAAATGCAGCTGGTACGAGTAAATTTGCTGAGGAAAATTATTCTAACGAAAAAGAGGAAAAAATAGCGAATCTGGAGAATAAAATATTTAAAATGGAGGATATGCTCCAGAAAATATTTATGCGGCTCAAGATTGACGAAAAGTCCCGGCCAGCTAATGAAAACGCGTCTGCCACATCCTCCAATATAGCAGATGTTTTTTATGATAATTTGGTAAAAAATGAAGTTGATGCAGAGATTGCCAGAAAGATTATTGACACTGCAGTAAAGAGACTTCAGGATGGCTTCGGAGTAAATGAAATGACAGCTCAGCTGATGGGTACTATTTCGGGGATTTTGGGTAAACCGGATACCATCAGAACAAGTAATAACGGCAAGCCTTCCGTCGTTATTTTTGTAGGACCGACAGGTGTGGGTAAAACAACGACGCTTGCAAAGATCGCTGCGAATTATCTGCTGAATTACAAAAAATCGGTGGGGCTTATTACTGCAGATACATACAGGATTGCTGCTGTTGAGCAATTGAGGACTTATGCCGAAATATTGGGTATACCGTTATCGGTTGTGTATACAGCAGCAGATATAAGGGAAGCGGTAAACCAGCATTCAGATAAAGACATTGTATTAATTGACACAGCAGGCAGAAGCCATAGGAACAAGGCTCAGTTTGAGGAACTTAAGGCATTGATTTCAGCTTCAGGTGCCGATGAAGTATATCTTGTACTGAGTGCAACGACAAGCACCAGAAATTGCAGGGAGATATTGAGCAGTTATGGATTTTTAAAAGACTATAAGTTGATTTTTACGAAGGCAGATGAGGCACCGGTTCAGGGAATTATTTTGAATGTGAAATACTTCACAGGAAAAAGTCTTTCATACATTACGACCGGGCAGAGTGTACCTGATGATATAGAAACAGCTAATATTGAAAAAATAACCAGAAATCTGATAGGGAGCATAGTCTAGATGAATGACCAGGCAGATAAGCTTAGGCAGGTTATTGACAGTCTAAAGCCGAGACAATCGGGTTACCAGATCGTTGCACCGGTTATACCGGTAAAAAGATCTGCGAGGGTTATAACGGTAACCAGCGGCAAAGGTGGAGTAGGCAAGACAAATATTACAATTAATC
>JAEZNF010000460.1 GCA_023441845.1 Bacillota bacterium
GTACGAATCTACAGACCACAAGAAACTAATGATTTTATTTTATATTGCCGTCGGAAAGTTTTAGTAAATGTTATTTATTAATGTGGGGAGAATTACATGCTAAAGTTACTAAAGTACGAATTTAAAAGAAGTTACAAAATAATACTGGTAATGTGCTCGGTTATTATATTGTTTAACCTGGTTCTATTTGTAAGACCCATATCAAACTCAAATATGCTGGAGTATTCTCTGTTTGCAATAATACTAGCGGTTTTTACAGTATATGTTTTTTATGAAATAGGAATCTTTAAGAAAGACTTTATAGATAACTACCCCAATATCATTCAAACGGTGCCAAAACCTGCAAATGTGATCTTTTGGTCTAAAGTGCTAAAATCAATATTATGCTTTTTTCTATATTATATTGTATTCATCATTTTCAGTCTGATTAACAGCAAGGACTATTCAGAAAGTATATTTATGTTTTACTACAAGTATGATTCTATTCTAATGATGATTATTGTGTTTTTTAATTTGATGTTTTTTCTTCTGGATATGCTTTTAATCGGTTTTATGGCACTCCTTGCAGCTGCAAAAATTACCCATGATAAAAAGAAGACCTTTACTCTTGCATTTTTATCGGGAGTGATAATTCTCATAATAATTTTATTTCTGATAACAAGTATTAAACTACCTTTTGTATATTCTCCTTGTACTTATGAGAGCAGTGTTTTGGCTATCATATTTGTTCTACTGTTTGGAACATTATGCAATTTAATTGAAAACAAAACTTTCTTTTCACTAAAAAGAATCGGGCAATTTTTTATCCCCATTATTTTAATAGCGCTCCTCTCATTTTTATTGCAATACATGATCTATTCACAGAGAGTGATTGAAAATCCTACAAGCACATTTGTAGATGATCCTTCGTTACCGGGTAAATGGATAAACCTTGGCAAGATTGATAGTGTAAATAATTTCGATCCAAACATTACAAAATATTTTGTAAAATACCCCGAATTGCCGTCAATTGTTTTTATGAGCGGCGGAGAAACGGATTATAAATATATTAAATGGACAAAAAACGCGTTGATCAATTTAAAATACTCCACTGAAAACAACTGTACAATAAAAGAAATATTAGGAGACACATATATGTTTGTTCAGTGGAAAGACAAAAACTTTGTATATGAGCATATTAAGCCAAGTTATCTTGTTTTAAAAAAAATAAATGATAAAAAATAGATATTTAAAGTAAAAATATAGGAGGGATTTGATTATGTTAAGAACTGAGCCTAGATTAACAAATATGCAGATGAAAATAGCACGCCTTATAGCAAAAGGGTATACCAATTACCAGATTGCAAATGATCTTAAGATTGCCGAAGGCACTGTAAATTCACATATCCACAACATATTTAACAAATTTTCGCTTCAAAATAGAGTTCAAATTGCAGTTCTTGCATATGAACAAAATATAATTGATAATGCCTGAAAATGAACATAAAAACCCCCGTAAATACTTTTTATCGGTCCTTTACGGGGATTTTTAAGATGACGCCTTTTTATAATCTCTTTTCTAGTATTTACAATACTTACAATACATTTACAATACATCGGAAAGGAGCATAGTTTGAAAGAAAATGTTAGTATTTTACTTTCATTCTGCTTTGTGCCTCAAGAAAGGAATGATACTTTTTATGTCCGGTATAATATTTTTCTGTCATTCCCCTGCTGCTTTTTAGCATTTTGCATCACGTAACATCTTCATTACATCCTGATATCATACTTTTGACATTATTCTACAAATGTATTATACTTAGCTGCAACAAGCATTATATCCACCATATTGATTGCGCCGTCGGAATTCAAGTCATATTTATCGTCGAATTCTGCGTCTGCTTTTGTAGTGCCAAATGCTTTAGCCAATATCATTATATCCAACATGTTTATTACGCCATCGCCGTTTAGATCAATAGATTTTTTAGTAGGCTGTACATCCAAAAATGACGTCAACCAGGCAAGAGGTGCATTATATGCCATAGAAACATCATTGGTAGACTGCGATTCTACATGGTCGGCATAAGACTTCTGAGCAGGAACTGCAAAATCAATTCCCATCGTGCTCCATGGATCTGTGAATCCCGAATTAGGTCCGCCGCAAATAAATCCCGGAGGTACAGGCGGGCATGACGGGTCGATCTGTGGGCAGTAATAGGGATGGTGAGGATATTTAAGAGGATTCTCACCATAGCCCGAAACATAACATTTAACCATTGGGTTTCGTCCCATCAGGTAGTCCGCAGCTTCTATAACGCCGTTTAAATATTTAACATCTGATGTAAATTCATATGCATAAGCCATAACAATACTACGGTTCATTATAAATGCGTTTGAAGCCATTGGATAGCCGTTTTTAATCTCCTGTTGCAATCCGCTGAATACGTTGATATAATCCGATACATTCAAAGGCACTCCATAGCCTTCTAAAGCCTGTCTTTCCAACAGTTTATCGGCAGTAGATGAAATAGCCTTTCTGGCGGAATCTATCTCTTCACTGCTTAATCCATTATACTTACACACATCGCAATTTAAAACCAGGTCAATTGTCCCGATGGTCGCAGGGTAAGAGAAATTATCATTTCCATCTAACGATATCAGTTCGTTAGAACAATTAAAAGCGTACTTCGATTTTTTTAAGTATTTTAAGTATTCGGCTTTCCCTGTAGTTATAAACAGCTCGCAAGCGGCCCAGTAGAATCCTTCTTCTATTTTTTCCGATTCGTTATAATCGTTGCCTGTTACCACTGCAGGATTATCCAATGCTGCCTTCCAGGCAGTCTCTGAAGCTTTTAAGCATTCATCTGCAAACTCCGGATTATACTGTTTCCAGAGACGGGCTGCCTGTGCTGTACAAGCTGTAAAATTCAATGTGGAATATGTAGTTGGTGAATAATATTGCCGCACGTTTTCATCCGCGCCGCTAACGCTATTAACAACCATCCCTGCCAAATTTTTCCCTTCAGGTATCTGCACATTTAAGTAAAAATTAATATTCCAGCGGGCTTCGTCCAGAAGATCAGGATAGCCGTTTCCGCTTTCCGGGATGTTCATTGTGTTATCTTCAAAATCCCTTAATCCCTTCTTTGCTGCACGTTCATATAGATTCTGAAGCTGCCATGTAGAAGTACCTCCGTATGAAATATATTTGCTGTTTAAATCGCCCTCATACCAACCCCCTGAAGCATCAATGACCTCAGGGCCTTTATATCTGGGATTAGGGTACAATCTCACATTATTATCCGGATATTTTGCAGGTGATGCCCATTTTGAGTCAACGCAGTAAGGCATTTTTATTTCAATTCCGCTTCTTTGATAGTAAAAATATTTTAAAGCGTCATACTTCAGTTTGGAATATATATCGTCCCCGATATCAAAGGGCAAACTTGTTAAAGTATCACAAACCAGGTAATAACCTTTTCCAACTGTTATGAAATCGGAAAAATCAATAATATGTACTTTTTCACCTGATGCTACGTCTGTACCACTCTTAGGTGTTGATTTTCCTTCCCATACAACCTTGCCGGAACTGTCCCTTAACTGAACAGTCTGAGCTTCTGCTGCATTTGAAACCATTGTTGCTTTCTTCAAAGAAGCCGGATAGTAACCGAGCTGGTTTACACGGATATCCCTTTTAGGTGTGGGAATGGGTGTAGGGGTTGGCCTGAATTGATC
>JAEZNF010000534.1 GCA_023441845.1 Bacillota bacterium
TCTCTGGGTAAGCCCGGATATTATGATATTGTACACGACTGGCGGCTGGAATCGGCAGATTCGAAGAGTGACCTTGATAGTAAAACAGGCTCATACAAGGTAGCCATACCTACGCGTTCCACAAAGGTTGATAATGTTTGGGATGAGGTTTTGCTTCAAGAACCTGTAAAGGGTAAGGTATGGAGGTTTTATATAAAGAAGGCCATGGGTGATGATTATGTATATATACCCGAGTTGAGTCTGTCATGCTATTATTACGGTATCAAGCTTGATGTTCAGAGTTTTCTTAAAACCAAGTCCATAGATGTAAAGGGTAACAAATCTATTACTGACAATATTGCCAGGTGCTTTGATGAAAATGTTTTGACAAATTGCAGTGATGATAATCCTGCTAACCTGCTGGTAGATTTCAAAGGACCCTCGTTGATAATTAACAGAATCCGAGTATTTGTAGGAACGGGACAGGATTCCGAAACAGACAGGATAATGATAGAAGCTGCCAATAGTTTAGAGGATCTTAGGTCCAAAAAAAACTCTTATACGGTGATTTTTAACAGGGAAGATGCAGTTAAGTACCAGCAGTGGAAGGATGTGTATATAAATATACCTATAAACAGGAGATATTGGAGTTTTACTGTAAATAGGGAGGACGCTCCTTCAAAGGTGCATATTTCGGATATTGAGTTTTGGGTTGATCAGAGATACTTTAGTTATCCGCCAAGGCCACCTGAGAACTTTCGATTGGTTGATAGGGAAGAGACAAAAGCAACTCTTACATGGTCGTCTTCTAAGGACAGTACAGAATTTGTCCAATATAATATTTTCCGTGACGGTATTAAGATTGCATCAACCAAAGACGTGACTTTTACCGATGAGAACTTAAGTGCCGAAAGAGGCTACTCATATTCTGTACAAGCATATAATATTTCACGGAAATATTCCGAACAAAGTACACAGGTCATTGTAAACCCGTTTTCCCTTCAAGTTATAAAACCAAACAGCACGGAATCCGGTCAATCAGGACATGTAGCTGTAACAGAAACCCCAATGCCGACGGAGAAGATGAAACCGGTTATGGGTTTGCAGACCGTTTTACCTTTGGCTACTTCTGCAAAAAGTTTGGATAATAAAATTGCAACGACTGACAACGGCTCTAAAAAGGTTATGAGTGACCTGAATAGCAAAAATTCGCAAAATCATGCAAAACAAAACTCAAAAAGCAAATTGCCGGGGTATATTTTTGCCCTGTTAATTTTGGCGCTTGTCATTTTTCTGACTTGGCTGATATTTATGATTTTGAAACTTAAGAAGAGAATGCTTATAAGCCAGAAAAAACGCGAGACAGAACTGAATGCAATTGAGCAGTTGCTGATGGAACAAAAAACAGAGCATGTTATCGAACTGCTACGTAGAAAGAGTAAAAATAAGAAAGAATAAGAGCCTTAAGGGGTATCGAGCCGCATCTGGCCCCCCTCGACTTTTGCAGAATTCCCCCTTTTAGAAATGACTGCTAATAAATAAAAAGTATAATTGGTTTTAGTCGTTAAAAATCAAGTTTCTAATGAATTTAACTTTGATTTTCTTTTCTGATAATTCCCTTGCAAGCTTTAGATATTCTTCATTATCAGGAGTGCTGACAAACTTTTTCAAGTCTTCGTCTTTTATATAATCTATCGGACCCTTTTTATGATCAGAATTAAAATACCTGTATGGTTGGCTGATCAAAGCCCTCCTTAAATCATTGTCGGTATTTTTGCGGTAGAAGAATGAAGGCTCTACACCTACATAATTGGCGAGAATATCAATTAATATTGGTGAAGGGCTCTCATCATTACCTTTTTCCATGTCTTCATAAATAGAAGGATCTATAACCCTGCCAGTTTTAGCAGTAATATCGTTGGATAATGCCTTGTAGGACATGTCTCCCCTGATAAGTCTTAGATTGGAAGCTTCAAACTCGGCTTCTTTTACTTTTTTTATATAGCCGGTTTCTTTTAAAAGCTCCTCTAAGGACATATTAAGAGCACGAGCTATTTTCTCCAAAGAATCAACTGTTGGGACAATTTCCTTCCCTGTTCTTGGATCACTCTCTTCAAGGTTTTTTATGTAAGTATGGCTAAGGCCGCACTTTTCGGAAAACTCCCTTAAAGAGAAACCGTCGGTTAATCTTCTTGTTCTTATCAAATTGCTTAAAAGACTCAAAATAAATCACTCCATTACTTTAATATGATTTCCCAAAAAACAACTTCGTAAAACCGAGTTTACATATAAAGTGCACAAGAAAAACAATATTATAATTATATTATAATATTGTAAACCTCAATTTACAATATTATAATCTTCAATTTAATTTGTTATTCATAAAATATTAGTTTTTTTGAAATATGTCAATAGGCAAACAAGGAATTTTTAAAAATAAAGAGCTTTTCTAAAATGAATTATAAATGAAAATTAGGTAAATAATATTATCTAAGTTATCCATAATAAGGAATGACGCTTATTAAAGAGAGGAGAAATTCAAATGAAAAAGGATAGTATCAAATTTACTATACTGATAATTGTTATCATAACACTGGCATTAAGCTTCTTCTACTTTTACAGGGGCTTAAAGAGTGATCTGGAGGCAATAATTACCGATAAAAATCTCAATATAAGAAATGATGGTAAATACAGCTACATATATACTGCAACACCCGCTCCTTTTAATACCCCCCGGCCAACATCGGAGAGCATATTTACACCGGCTATAGAATCGGCTTATTATATACAGACGACGCCAACTTATAATGCAACGGGCTCTGTAAAAGTTACTCAGGATTTGCAATCAACTCCGGCTCCGGCAAATTCGAAACGGATAATAATTTACAATACGCACCCGTTTGAAAAACTGGAGTCAGGGTGGGATATAGCTGAATATTCCAAAACTCTGGCAGACAAGTTAAATGATCTGGGAGTATTAAGTATTTTCCTTAACAATGGCAACATGCTGATAAAAGATTCTTATCTGAAATCAAGGAAACTTGTTGAAGAAAACATGGCTGACTATTCGGGAAACATAATTCTTGATATACATGCAATTGAAGATTTTCATATACCGAATAAAGAAATCTC
Organism: Bacillota bacterium; assembly: GCA_023441845.1. Classification (GTDB taxonomy): domain Bacteria; phylum Bacillota; class Clostridia; order Acetivibrionales; family DSM-2933; genus JAEZNF01. The sequence goes on from JAEZNF010000534.1 coordinate 3,112, forward strand.
TATCTGGATTGGAAAAGGTAATTTGGGTTTTGAGAAAAACAGGGAATTTGCTGATAGTCTAGTGGCGCAGATAAATGACATTGAGCCTGAATTATCATGTGAAATCATAATGCATGATGAATATGTGTGGAACCAAGATTTGTCAGACAAAGCCATAATGATAATTATTGGAGATAAAAGCTCTACTGAGGAAAGAGCGAACCAAATTATTGATGTTTTATCGGTGGCTTTAGAGAATTTAAACTGTTTTTGAATTTTGGATTAAGATATAAATATTCAGAATATTTTGACAATTGATTATTTTAAAGTTAAAATTTGTTTGTTGCGTTTTCTATATTGTAGGCGGAGGTTTAAAATGAAGAAAATTATACTGGTGAGATATGGAGAAATAATATTAAAAGGTTTGAACAGGCCGGTATTTGAAGAGAAACTGGTTGGAAATATAAAAAGAGCTTTATACGGAATAGGGAAAATAGAAGTTACAAGGTCTCAGGGGAGGATATATATAGAGCCCTATGAAGATGGATATGACTTTGATAATGCACTCGAAAAGCTCACAAGAGTCTTTGGCATTGTTTCTGTGAGTCCTGTATGGAAGATAAATACCGACTTCGAAGAGATGAAGAAATACTCTCTTGCGGTTGTTAAAGAACTTATTGAGAGGACGGGACACAAAACCTTTAAAGTAGAGGCCAAGAGAGGGAATAAGAAGTTTCCCATGGAGTCTCCTGAAATATGCCGTGAGCTTGGAGGCTATCTCCTCGAAAGCATACCTTCATTAAAGGTAGATGTCAATAAGCCGGATTTCATAGTTTATATAGAAGCCAGGGAGCACTCCTACGTATACTCTGAAATCATTCCTGCAAACGGTGGAATGCCTATAGGGACAAACGGAAAGGCTGTGCTGCTGCTTTCGGGTGGTATCGACAGCCCCGTTGCCGGGTGGATGATAGCTAAACGAGGTGTTGAAATTGAAGCGGTACATTTCTACAGCTATCCTTATACCAGCGAAAGGGCCAAGGACAAGGTTATCGAATTGACCAAAATACTATCGGCTTACTGTGGGCAAATTAACCTTCATGTTGTACCGTTTACCGATATACAGCTGGAAATAAATGAAAAGTGTCCTGAAGATGAGCTTACAATCATAATGAGAAGAGTGATGATGATTATTGCAGAAAGAATAGCGAAGTCTGTAGGGGCTCTGGCGCTGGTAACCGGTGAAAGCGTCGGACAGGTTGCAAGTCAAACAATCCAAAGCCTTGCTGTTACAAATGCGGTAGTGGATATGCCTGTATTCAGACCTCTTATAGGAATGGATAAAAATGAGGTTATAGAAAAAGCGAGGAAAATAGGCACGTTTGAAACTTCTATTCTTCCGTATGAAGATTGCTGTACGGTATTTGTTGCAAAACATCCCAAAACAAAACCGAGATTGGATAAGATATTGCTTTCTGAGGAGAACTTAGACATAGAAGATATGGTTAATAAAGCTTTGGAAAATGTTGAAACAATAAAGATTTCCATAAAATAACTGGATGCATTATTTTTAAAGAGCGACAATATTTATATAGTGGGGATATAAATAGGTTAAGGATATAAATATATGCTGCTTAACTTTTTGAATAACAGGAAAAGGGTTATAATATTTTCAGCCGTAACAGCTGTTGCTTTGATTACGGCTTTTTTTGTCTTCTTTACGCTAAACTCGGATAGGATTTATAAAGGGATTGTGGCCGAAGGTGTCAACTTATCGGGACTTAAAAGGGAAGAAGCAAAGTATCTTATTGCTTCAAAAATTGAAAGTAATTTCGGTATGCATAAAATAGTTTTAAGATACGGTGACAATTTTTGGGCAATTGATCCGGATGAAATAGCTATAAATTATCTTGTTGATGATACAGTAGATGAGGCTTATGGTATCGGTCGGAAGGGTAATGTTATAAAAAGGCTTTACAGCATTTTTAATACAAGGAGAAAAGGTGCTTTTTTATATGTCGATGTTGAATTCAACAGGCTATTACTTGGAAGCTTTGTTTCTGATATAAAAAAGCAGATAGAAAAAAAAGAAAAGAGTGCGACAGCAAATTATGAAAATGGAAGTGTAAGCTTTGTAAAAGAGGAAATAGGACGGATACTGAATATTGACGAAAATCTTGAAATGATAGAAAATAGTATAGTAAGCAGAAAGTTTACAGACATTTATTTGATTGTCAGAGAAAAATATCCTGAAATTACAATTGACGGCATAAAGGAGATTCGAGGAGTTATTGGATCCTTTTCTACAACTTTTAATCCGAACGACGAAAATAGAAGTTATAATATCGGTTTGGCCAGTAAAAGGATAAGCGGGACGGTTATTTTGCCTGGTAAAGTTTTTTCCATGAATGAAGCGTTAGGGCCAAGGACTACGGAAAACGGTTATAAAGAAGCTACGGTAATTTTCAAAAATGAATTGGTGAAAGGAACAGGAGGAGGAGTTTGCCAGGTTAGCAGCACTTTATACAATGCGGTTTTGAAATCCAAGCTTAAAGTATGTGAAAGAACACATCATTCTATTCCTCTCGGCTACGTATCAAAGGGCCTGGATGCTACCATAGCAGAAGATTATATAGACTTTAAATTTATGAATGATACGGATTATCCTGTATGTATAAGTGCAAGCGTAAAAAGCAATTCGGTTTATATAAGAATATTAGGGAGGGATTGTGATAATGGTCTGAGTGTTGTTTTGAAATCTGTTGTTGTCCGGGAACTGGAAGCTCAAGGGGAAGAAGTAATAGTGGATGACAGTGTACCTGACAATGAAAGGGTTGTATTAAGAGAAGCCAGAAAAGGATATAAAGTGGTTGTTTATAGGGAGACATATAACAAAAGCGGGGAATTAATAGATAAGGAAAAAATATCCGAGGACACGTATTTGCCGGCAAAGGCTCAAATAAAGGTAAACAGCAGCTATAACAAAGAGATTGACAATACATTTTAACGAGGTATAATTCTATGATGGAAGGTCTGTATATTAAAAGTATTAAATGTCCAGCATGTAAAAAAGACTTCGATGTGATCAAGGTCAAATCAAATGCATTCAGGGTTTCCACAAGGGATACGGATTTCTGTACGTATTATGAGGGAGTTAATCCGATGTTCTACGATGTGTGGGTTTGTGGAAATTGCGGCTATGCATCACAAAATGAAAAGTTTGATCAAATTAGACCTGCTGAATTGGATAGAATTACAGCAAACATATCTTCGCGCTGGACGAAAAGGAGTTTTGCAGGAGAAAGAAACATTGATGCAGCTATAGAGGCATTTAAGCTGGCATTATATAATCTACAGGTGAGGGGTGCGAAGCAAAGCGATATTGCAAAGGTCTGCATGAGAATAGCATGGCTTTACAGGATGAAAAATGATGAAAAGGAAATCGAGTTTCTCAATTTTGCCCTTAGTTGCTATTCGGATACATATGAAAAGGAAAAATTTCCGGTGGACAAGCTCGACGAGAGCACATGCATGTATATGATTGCAGAGCTTAATAGAAGAGTCGGAAATATAGCAGAATCGATAAAATGGTTCAGCAGGGTAGTCAGCTCACCC
>JAEZNF010000576.1 GCA_023441845.1 Bacillota bacterium
AAACAATGCATTTCCGTTTATTTCATTTATAATAAGCATACCGTTCTTTTTTAATACTGCTTTGGCATTTCTCAATGTTTGCCTTATATTTTTAGTTGCATGAAGTACGTCGGTTGCAATAGCAATATCATACCCGCCGACTTCTATCGACTGCTCAAATGGAGTTGTTTCGACATCAAATATTTTATATGTGAGATACGGGTTATCCGGCCCATAAAGCTTCTCGGCATTTATCAGAAACGCTTTGGAAATGTCAGAAAAGCAGTACTCCTGTATGCTGTCTGTATAATCTTTAAGCTTTTTAAACAATAAGGCACTGGTACCGCCGGTTCCCGCGCCGATCTCTACAATTCTAACCCGTGCTGACGGGTCGTGTTTAAGCCTTTCTTCTATATATGCCGCTACAAAGTCGGCAAGTATGCCGTTAAAGTAATCTGAAACCGTATTGTTCTTATACACTCCTTCCACCATCTCCATGGAAGAGTTGGGGAACATTATATCGGTTGAAGGTATTTTGCCTGTAAGAATTTCCGGTAAAACCCGCAATGTGGCATCTACCAAAGTTACTTGAGCCTTCATATCCGGTTCTTCGGACCATACAACCTTTTTATCGTCCCACAATTTCCATAATGCATCTATATCAACCGATACAGTATCAGCGATACTATATGAATTCCCGTCGAATTTCAAGTAATTGTTTTTTATCAAAACCGAAATGCTTTCATCCAACCATCTGTCGTATAAATTACGTAAGCCTGTCTTGGTTTTCATAACGGACAAAGTCTTGCAGTTTTCTGTAAACAAGCCCATGGAACATAATTGAGCCAATAACAGCCTGCTTAGAATATCATCCATTTCTTTCATATGCTGGCCGCCAGTTAAAGAATTTTGTTTGTGATCGGCTGGAGCAATAACCGCACTGCTGTTTTCCAGCAGGTTTTGCTTCAATAAATTTATGTAATTGTTCAGTAAATATTGGGTCAGGCTGTCGATGGTCTGACAGCTTGACATTTGAAGAGGCGCAAGCTCAATGTTTAGGCTGTTTCCAAGCATGTTTATCAACTCAGCATGCATGACAGCATCAAACCCATAATCACTTAGTTCAACATCAGTGCTTAATTCTTCCGCTTTAACCCCCAGAAGCTGCGACACAATCCGTATCAGAACCAATGGAACTTTTTCCTCAGAGCTTAATTTTTCTGTTATCCTCATCAAGTCGGTCTCTTCACGGGACTTGCGGCCTTCTGTATTTATTCTGATATCAGGTATGCTGGAAGTAATGTTTTCAGGATATACTTCAACAGTCTCCTCCCCATATACTTCATCTAAAATTTCAGAATTTGTTGTTTTCAACAGTACTATCTGTTTCAAAGGCCCTGACATGAGAATTTCCAATGTTTCCATAGCTTCAGGAGGCTCAATGGACCCTACACCAACCTGTGCCATCCTGTCCTGGTACGGCTTGGAAGCAACTATTCCAACATTTCCCCAGTATCCCCAGTTGATTACCCTTACAGCGCAAGACCACTCCAATGCCATACGGTGTGCAAATGCATCCTTGAAAGTACACCCAGATGCATAATTGCTCTGACCGGCAGCTTTCAAAAAAGACTGTATTGCTGAAAAGTACAATACAAAGTCCAGGGATTCCTTATGGAATACCTGCGCAATCCGTACACATACATCAACCTTTGCCGCAAGGGATGCCTTAAACTGCTCCTCCTCCATATTGGCCAAACTTTTATCCAGCAGTGTAATAGCTGAATGAATCACTCCGTGTATCGATGTGTACCTTTCTTTAATTTCTTGGTAAGCCATCCTAAGGGAGTTATAATCTGCTGCATCGGCTGAGATATAGTGGGGAGCTGCTCCAAAAGCCGCCAACCTATCCAGCTTGTCCTGTATAACCTCATCCTTCTTACGTCGTCCAATCCAGACAATTTGAGCTCTATATGTGCGTATCATATACTCGCTCCAGGCTTCCCCGATACCGCCCGCTCCTCCGATTACCACATATACTCCGCCCATCCTGTAAAGGCTTTTATCCCCTCGGGAACAAGTTAAGCCTACCAGTTTTTGCCTGTACCACTCCCCGCACCTGTAGATAAAAGGATTACCCTGCGGATCGTGCGGCAGGTTGAACACATCGGCAACAGGCCAATGGGAGTCAGCCTCGATGTCTGCAAGTCTTATCCTCCAGTTGGGCAACTCCTTTGCCATAGAACCCACAAAGCCGTGAATACTTGCATGAGTTGGATTTATCCTGTTATTTTCACTTACCGGCTGGGAATTCCAGGTTATTATGCTGAAATCCAGGCTTTTACTACTGTATTCCAGATGTATCATGGCTTTAACCAACCTAAAGAGTTGCAGAACCCCTTTATTCTGGTCATCAATTAGAAGTTCATCACTTAATTCGTTAAGCTTGTTATTTGGAGCTATCCAAATAATATGTCCGACCGCTCCCAGTCTCTTAATTTTTTTTAAAATTTCATCAATACCGTCCCCTTGTTGGAATTCCATGGTACGGGCTTTTGTATAATACTTTTTTATAGCCTTTCTGGTGTCTGTGTCCCCGCCTATTATTAATACCTTGCCGTCTGATGAATGCTGGTCCTTGATAATACCGGGCCGAAACAAATCCCATACAGGAACCATCATAACCGTTCCATTGCTCCGCTTATTTGAGACTTCCTGTTGTATCGGTCCTGCTGAGGCGGAATTAAACCGCTGCTCGTTGAAATCTGAAGGATTTTGATGCAGCAAAGGATTAACAAAATCAGTCTTTTCAGAAACAGCCCGAGTTTTATATTGACGTATAAGGTCTATAGCATCATTTTTAGTCAACCGCTTACTTTTAACTTCACCAACAATATACCGTATAAAATCTTTCATAGCTATTCTTCTCCTAATCTCTTAAACTCCTATTCCCTATAACTATAAATTTTCAATATTTTCAACTGCATCATCAATGCTTATATTTCCGTTTAACACTTCATCCAGCAGCCTATCGCACAATGTATCATCAAATTCCTCATCAGTTACCGACGCCAAAGGAGCATTATCTTTTTGTTTCTCCCCGCCGGAAACCCAGTATCTCTGCCGTGAAAACGGATAGGCAGGCAAATGGATGCGCCTGGGCTTGATGCTTCCGAACAGTTCATTCCATTCAATTTCATAACCCTGACAATAAAAATCTGCCAAAGTGCAGAGTATTTCCCTGTACTTGCTTCTATTATCCTTCATGGTACGGCTTTGTTTGAGCAGATCTTTTAAATATTGCTCAATCATGGGCTGACCGGTAAAGTTTTTACTGGTTTTCCCGTGGAAAAGGTTTGGCAAGCTTTCCGTTCCGCCTGCTTTTTGCAGCACGTATATTGCATCCTCTTGATCCTGGATTACTATCGCCAGGCGGTAGCTGAAATGATGCCTTCCTTCCATAAGTGTATAGCTCAGGCATGATAAAGCTTGTCCGTCATAATCCTCTTTCTCAATCAAGGCAATCATGTCCTTGACCTTTTCCTGTAATGCCTCCTGAGTC
>JAEZNF010000007.1 GCA_023441845.1 Bacillota bacterium
CAAAAATATTTTAACATAGCTATTTACATACAACATTATACGCACATTAAAAAGAGGCTATAACCGCACAACTAAGCGGTTTGTTGCCTCTTAATTTCTTTTCAACTGTCGAAAATGAGATTATAAAAATAAACACTTGTCAACAAACGACAAAAACTTGCTCTTAATCCCTTTTCCCCAATAAAGTGCTGCGAGCAAGATATATAATACCCGCTGCTGCAAGGACCGTACCTGTGATAATCAAAATTAAAGGCTCTAAAGGACTGCTAACAAAATACGCAATGGAAAAACCTGATATAATAATTAATACTAAGGGTATCAAAACCGCAGACATAGTAAATACGAGCATTTCGACACGTCTTTTGTAAACCTCCCCTGCATCTTTATACTCAGCACCGTTACATAGCCACTTTTCATTTTCCTCATGAAATACCGACAACCTGCTTATAAATATGGCTGCTGCAGTAACAAACACAGCACACAGCGCTGTAACCATGGCATGATGGCTTTCTTTGAACTTAATGCCCAGAACAATTGCAATAAGGTCAAGTTTGGAATGTGATAATACAGAAGGCAGCAAGTATAAAAATGATATTGTGTATACCAAACGGTCTGTATTTACTATTTTTAAAAGCATCGCCAACAATATCAGCAAAACCGCTGAAACATTAATATACATACAGGCAGTTAAGCCCGAACCTGATAACTTCTTGATATAATCGAAGAGAGATGAGCCGCTAAAGGAGTAAAAAGCAATAATATATATTGACGGGAGTCCTATTATTCTAGCCGTTTTAGGATTTATATTCATCTACCCACCGCCTGCCTCATCAAAGCACCTGTAAAGCTTATCTTCGATGGATTCCAGTTTATCCATATGCAGCTTTTCCTGAGCTGTTTTAAAACATTCATGTCCCTTACATTGAGGAACTCTGCCGCAAGCTTCTCGGAATCTGTTTCTACCGCCATATTATGCCCGCATATATTTACAACCATTATCTGATAGATACCTCCGCTTCTTGCCGAGTATTTGGTCATTTCTTTAATCCCCTGCATCAGAAGTTCTCCAAACCTTTCATCATATCTGGTAACTACTATAAAAAGCGGCCGGGTTCCCTCTACATACTTCTTATTGCCTATTACAGCCTCTTCAAGAGTAACAAGCCTTACCAGACTGTTATCCTCTCTCTTCACGAAACCGCTTAACCTTAATAGTTCTTTTAATATCATATGGTACTGCTTTTGGCCTGAAGCAGGAAATAATGTGGATATGCTGCCATTATAGGCAGAAAAGCCGACAAAGCAGCTCTGCTTCAGGTAAAAGTCGGCCAGAGCGCTTACAGCTTCAATCCCGTACTCAAAAACATTTCTGATGTTAGTTCCCTGGCTCATACTCTTTGATGTGTTCAAATATATCCATACCAGCTTTTTTCCTTCTTTTTCATAATCGTTGACAACAGGCCAGAAACCGCCCTTAAAAAGGTTTCTGGCTGTTGCCTTCCAGTTTATATACCTGAATGGATCGCCGTATGAATACTGTTTGATTTCCTTAAAATCAAGTGTCGGCATACCGATTTTTGTTGTGTTTCCAAGTGGTAACGGTATTTTTGAAAAGCCGGTAGAACTCTTCATTTTTGATGTTTCCAGAATTCGCGGCCTTACTTCAATTTCTTTATTTTCCGATATTGTCCCGCTTTTTACCTGCCTTATCAGGAAGTGCCTCGTTTCCCATTTAAGGTTACCCAGGTAGTACTTTCCGATTGTAGTGCACCTCACGCTATATGTAAGGGATATCTTTAAGGGGTTCGGCCCTTTCCATATAACCCTGTAGTTGCTGCCGCCGGCAAGCTCGAAATGGCCCGGAATCACATCCGACAGGACAATTATACCGATTCCCGCCTCTATTTCAATTTCCGCTGCTACCTCTATCTGTTCTCCTCTATAAAGTTTCTCCCGTGAATAAGCCCTTTTTACCGTTATGCCTGAAGGAGCCTTCAATAAAAGCCCTGCTGCAATAAATACGAGAGATAAAAATGCAGCAGCAGCAATTATACTATTGGCAAGCAGTATACCTGTTAATAATACAAAGCAGAATATCTTTATAGACTTTGCAACTGAAGCAGGAAGCAGCATATCACATACCCCTTGTATAATTTTTCGGAATTTCCACACCATTTAAAACAGCCTTGATTACAGAATCGGGATTCATTCCTTCAATAATGCACTCCATTTTAAGCATAATGCGGTGGGACAGGGCATCAACAGCCAGGGTTTTTACATCGTCAGGTATTACAAAGTCTCTTCCGTTAATCATGGCATATGCCCTTGCAAGCTTTAATAGCGCCAGTCCGCCTCTTGGACTGGACCCAATCCTTACATTCGCATTGGATCTTGTTTTTCTTACTATTTCGGTGATATATTTTATAATGTTTTCATCCACATATATATTTTCAGCTTCATTCTTAAGCATTATTAAATCTTTCGACAATACCGCAGACTTCATATCGTCTGTGGGATCGTCCCTTTTCCATAAAATACGCCTTTTTAGGATCTCGCTTTCGGCTTCGACCGAATCTAAATAGCCTAAGGACATTTTCATAATAAACCTGTCCATTTGAGCCTCGGGCAGCGGATAGGTACCTTCCATTTCCACAGGGTTTTGTGTAGCCATAACAGTAAACAGAGGCCCGAGCTTGTAAGTATTGCCCTCAATAGTTACCTGTCTCTCTTCCATAGCCTCCAAAAGCGCCGATTGAGTCTTGGGCATGGCGCGATTGATCTCATCGGCAAGAAGAAAATTAGTGAAAATGGGACCTTTCTCTATTTCAAAATTTGAATTACCTTTCCAAACCTTTGTTCCTACAATATCAGCAGGCATCAGGTCAGGCGTAAACTGAATCCTATTCCAGTCACAACCGGTCGATTTGGCAAAAACCTTAACCAGCAAGGTTTTCCCAAGCCCGGGATTATCCTCAAACAATATATGGCCACCCGCCAAAAAGCCGCAGAGAATCTTTTTAAGGCTCTCCCTGTTACCTGTAACAAATATTTTCCCTGCTTCATCTATTATCCTTGTACAAATAAGCTCCAGTTCCTCAGTTTTCATTGTTCATCCTCCCATAGTTCTTTATTTCGGCTATTACCTTTTCAATTATTTCTCTCCTTTTTTCAGCATCTCTTTTTTCATTCAAAAGCTTCTCGCTACTTAAGTAAATCAACGGAAACGGCAAATCCTTGTGATTAAGCATAGGCTTTATTATACTGCCCATCTTCTCGGTGGATATGGCTGACCTTTTGCCGGCGTCTGCTATTAAAATCAGAATTTTGCTCATATCGCCTTTTAGTATATAGTCATCGAGATACTTTGAAAGTTCCCTCACTTCAAGCTCTTTATTATACGTTATCTCCTGCACATGCTTTCTTAAGTTTTCCTTTGGATCTATGGATACCTCATTCCTGATTTTATTGAACAGAACAAACAGCAAAATCAAAAGCACCACAAAAAGGAGAAACCATTCGATATATATGAAATAACGCGGAAAACTGCTTCCTATTTCCGGAATATCTTTGAGGATAAAAACCAGGACACAGCCGAAAATAAATTTTGACGGAGCAGCTTTTCCGAACCATTTACCCACGGCAATTAATTGTTCCTGCTTTGAAAGCTCTAAAAGAGATAAAAGCATTGATAACGCCAGAATAAGAAATCCGAAAAACACCATAAAGGAGACTGAAACGTTAAAGCCTATGCGCCATACTCCGTCTTTCCAGAGTGCCGATATCATAAAACTTGCAATAATACCCTGCATCAGAAATAGTATGGATTTCAATATTGCCGAGGCTATTATATACTGCCTTAAATAATAAAGCATCTCACTTTTTACCGTATATACCAGAAACAAAAACGGTATCCCCCAGCTTGCAAGATTTACCGGGTGGGCTTCAGGCATAAGATTGAAAAAAAGGAATACCGTCATTCCCCAGCCAAGCTTGAAAAAGGTATTTGCCATAGTCTTTGCAAGATCACCTGCAAGGTATGCCTTTATTACGTTTGCTAAAAATATTCCGGCAAATACCGGCACCAAAGGATACAGCAAAAAGGAAACCCTTCCTCCTGCCGAAAGCCTGTCCCCCTGGCTATTCATATACAAAATGACGCAAAAGCCTATCGAAATCAACGTCGCTATAAAATATGCAATGGCATCACGCTTTGCCTTTTTTCTATAGTCCATATAAACCCTTCTTTCCGGAACTTATATGTTTCGCGAAAAACATTTTACATTTCTAATTTTATTATTTCGCTTTCATCATATACCCTGATCCATTGAACGCGCAGAACTATATGAAAATTCTTTCGCGCGTTCAATATAGGAGAAATTAAAATATCTCCAGCTTAAATACAAGTAAATAGAACTTTTCGTACTCACTTCTTTTCATATCCTGCAGGCTGTATGCCGCTTTCTCAAAAATTGAGACGGTCTTATACAATATATCGCATGATGCCTGGTCTAATTTACAGGAAACGGCTCCTGCAATTTCTCTTGGGGTCATCTTTTCCCCTTTAAGATCAAACCGGGCATACAGCTCATTAAAAAGCTCCTTCCCTATGCTTGTTATCTCTTCACCGTAACATACAATCCTTATATTTTCAGAAACAATATTGCTCTTCCTGTTATTAAGCGATACGGAAATTCTTTTTTCTCCCTTTTTATCGAAGCTTAATTCCATCTCCTCATAATTTAAGTATTCATCGGTAAACCTGACTGTAAGTACTTCACCGATACCCCAAACATTGGGCAGCGGATTAATAATCTGCGGAAAGCTTATTTCAATTGTATTCTTTTCCAGCACTTCAGGCACCTTGGCATCATCCTGAGAAACTTCATAAAGAGCATCTGCACCAAAAGCCACAGCCAAAACACGTTTCCGCTTCTTCCTTGTTAATATTACTGCAACAGCCGTTCCAATCAGGATAATAATAAGAAGAACAACTATTCTAGTCCAGAAAATCACAAGGATGGTAACTTTACCTTCCCTGCTGCTTGGAAGATAAAAATCGCTGCCCTTAAACTCAACGGTATAAGTACCGAGGTATTTGCCGAACAACAAATAGTCACCGGTTTTTCGGCTTCCTTCACCTATACTAAGTCTGAATACCTTATTGAATCCATCTTTATCGTTCTTCCCGGGCGAAATATCCTGAGCTTTTATC
>JAEZNF010000072.1 GCA_023441845.1 Bacillota bacterium
AGCGTATCGCTTACCGTTATGATTGCAAACAGCAGTCCTTTGGACCAATATATTATTCAAAACCCCGATTACTTTTTCGGGCAGAACCCCGAGAACGGACTTATAAACCCCGACAACCTCGCCATACTGTATAACCATATGAAATGTGCAGCATTTGAGCTGCCTTTTTCCGACGACGAAAAGTTCGGCGTTGAAACCACAAATGAGATACTCTCATACATGGAAGAGGCTAAATTCATACGGCATGTCTGCGGACGCTGGCACTGGATGTCGGATGTCTTCCCCGCCGATTCGGTATCACTTCGGAGTGCTTCCAATGAGAATTTTATAATTATTGACATTACCAACCCGCAGCACAGGGTTATCGGCGAGACCGACAGGTTCAGCGCCCCCATGCTCATTCACGAAGAAGCCATATATATTCATGACGGCCGGCAGTACCAGGTTGAAAAGCTTGATTTCGACAATAAAAAAGCATACGTTAGAAAGGTTGATATCGACTATTATACCGATGCAAGCCTGGCTGTGGACTTAAGGGTCATAGACGTTTTTAATGAGGAAAGCGGTAAGGATACTGTAAAATACAGCGGAGAAGTAATAGTTAACTCCCGTGTCACCATGTTTAAAAAAATCAAAATGTATACACATGAAAATATAGGGTCGGGACCTGTAGACCTGCCCGAATTGGAAATGCACACCACCTCCTACTGGATCAGTATCACAGACGGCATAGTAAAAAGCATGTCGCAGACCGATTTGCAGAATGGACTTTTGGGCCTCTCAAACATAGTTGCAAACACAGCCCCCATTTACCTTATGTGTTCCCCAAGCGACATAAGGGCTGTTTCCCAGGTAAAATCCACCTTTACCGGCCAACCAACGCTCTATGTATACGACAGCTTCCCCGGAGGAGTAGGCTTCAGCGAAAAGCTGTTCAAGCTGCATACCGAACTTTTTAGAACATCCAGAGCAATGATAGAGCAATGCGGCTGTGAAGCCGGCTGTCCGTCATGCGTAGGACCGCTAAATGAATTTTCAGGAAACGGCAATCCAAGGGATGTTACACTAAAGCTTATAGATGTAATACTTGAAAACAGGGTATAAAGTAAATCCCGTGCACGGAGGAAACAATGTACAGTGATTTGAGAAGCAAACTTGAAATGTACAAAAAGAATATCCATGATGTAAAGCCTGATAAAAAGACAGAAAATCCGGGCTTGATTGATATTGAAGGAGGTACTCTTCAATATAATGCTGCAGGGCCTTTTTTTGTCATTGAAAACCAATTCCCTTACCCTCACGAACACGGATATTGCAATTTGCAGGATATACTGAATATGGATATAACGCCTGTTTTAAAGGTGTGCAGGGAAGCTTCGTCTTCTCCTGGAATACACGACCTTGTTTTTCTGGATACCGAGACCACAGGGTTATCTGTCGGTACAGGTACAATAGCCTTTTTAATAGGCATAGGCTATTTTACATCCGATACATTCGTATTAAGACAGTACCTTATCAGGGACTATAACGAAGAAACGGCTGTTTTAACTGACTTAAACGGCACTCTATCCCGGTATAAGGGGCTTGTAACATTTAACGGCAAAGCTTTTGACTGGAACCTTCTCACATCAAGGTTTATTTTTAACCGAATAAGGCCACTCCTTAAAAATCCCGTTCATCTCGACCTCCTGTATCCTTCGAGAATGCTTTGGAAGCGGAAGCTTGAGAGCTGCAGGCTTTCTTCGCTTGAAGATAACATACTGGGCATTCACAGGGTAGATGATATTCCCGGAGCTTTTATACCGGGGATATATTTCAGATACTTAAGTGACAGGAATACAAAAGACTTGAAAAAGGTCATAGAGCACAACCGGCTTGACGTATTATCCATGGTTTCTCTGATGGTTAAGATAAATTCTGTTCTTGACAATCCGTTTACCTGCGCCTCAGACAGCTGGGAGCTATTTAGTGCAGGACAAATACTGGAGAAATTCGATGACAGCAATACGGCTTTAAGGTGCTATGAACAATGTGCCGCACTTCAAAGCGGCACAGTAAAAGAAGCAGCTCTTAAGAGGCTCTCCATGTATTACAAGGGTCAAAAGGATTTCATTAAATCCGCTAACTGTCTTGAGACCCTCCTGTCATGCTCCACATGGAAAAATATCCCTGTTATGATTGAGCTGGCAAAGCTCTATGAACATAGGATAAAAAACTTCCCCAGGGCCTGTGAATTGGTACAGGAAGCAATAAAAGCATGCCTTATGATGGCTTTTCTTAGGAACGCTTACTACGAAGACCTGTCAAAAAGGCTTGAGAGATTAAAAAGAAAGTCTGAAATGCACTGTCTTAGGCACCGTTAAAATATAACTTCCTCTATATTGTGCTACACCCCTTGGTGGGTGCTACAAAGGGCCGGCTTAGAAGTGGAAGTAATATTTCAAGTGCCTCTTAATGCATAAAGTGTTTTCTATAGCATAAGGATATTTAATTTGGTACAATAAAATCATGTTTAACGCTTATGAGGGAGGTATTATATTGGCACGCGAACTTGTTTTTAAAATTAATGGAAGCGAATATTCTTTTGAACCTGTTAAAGTTGAAAGAAAAAAGCTTTATGGCTGGACCGAGACCATAGCACTTGATGATGACGGTAATGAGTGCAAGCTTGTCAGCATGGATGAGTCAGGAACTGTGATAATTCCTAAAGGCGGAGTTGGCCTTGGAATGGTAAACAAAGCTTTTGAATGGGTTGAACGTTCGGAATTGATTGCCGTTGATAGCGCCGGCAACGAAGTTCAGCCACTGCCCTCAAGTTTTTCAGTACATATTGAATTAGAGGATACTGCCTCTTTGGAAGAATTTCTGGATCACGGTATAGCATTGATTTATGAGCTTGACGGGGCCTACAAGTCTCCCGAATTGTTAAAGGAAGCTTCCGAAAAAATATTCAAATTCACGTTTAACTACAGAGAGGGTTATGAGGGCAATCCTGCCTTCCTTATAGGAAACGGTGAAAAGCTATTTATTCTGGTAGGCGTACTCTTTAAATTTGACTTTGTGGGTCTTGATGAAGCCGGATTTTTGGATGAAAACGAAGATGACGAAGAATTTTCCGAAGAACTCGGTATTGACTTCAGCATGATGTAAATGAAGGGGGCATAGACTTATGAGGTCATTGAACATATCAAATGAAAGAAAAAGGGATGCTGTAGTCGGAATGGACAGTATTCAAATAAAAAGCAATATTTCCTTTGTATTAAAGGATAAATCCGAGAAAAAAAATATTAAAATATTAAAAGCAAGTCTTGAGGTATCTGAGGATATTCTTACTGCTCGCTACGGTAATCTGATGCTTCTTGGTGAAGAAATAATAAAGGCTGATCCGGAAGTTGACATGGAAAAGGTGGGCAAGCTTTTATCAAAAACTAAAAAGCTTTATCTCAGCAAGGACAATAAGATCGCATACAGGGTTAACCTTGTTGAGGTAGTTAAGAATCCCGATGGTACCGAGAAGGAGCGCAGAGAGCTAAAG
>JAEZNF010000094.1 GCA_023441845.1 Bacillota bacterium
GGCGAAGGCATATTATTAAAATCAATGATTTCGGTATTTATTCTTGGTATCGCATTTGGATATACTTATAAGAAAACCGGTTCCATATGGTCTTCGGTAATATTTCATTCAACCAATAACTTCATTGTATCGGCAATAATCAGTGTTTCTTAAAAAACGAACAGATATTTCGAACTGGTGTTTGCATTTTGCAATGGTTCTGATATAATATATACGTTCAATGCAAAAGTAATTAATTTTGAGGTGCACTAATGATAAGAGATAATATTTTTATTAAGGGGGCGCGTGAGCACAACCTTAAAAACATAGATGTGGAAA
The DNA here is from genome assembly GCA_023441845.1 of Bacillota bacterium. Lineage (GTDB taxonomy): Bacteria > Bacillota > Clostridia > Acetivibrionales > DSM-2933 > JAEZNF01. The sequence continues at coordinate 319 of JAEZNF010000094.1, forward strand.
TACCGAGGGACAAGTTCGTTGTCATTACGGGAATAAGCGGTTCGGGGAAGTCGTCCCTTGCTTTTGACACTATTTATGCAGAGGGACAAAGGCGTTATATGGAATCACTTTCGTCTTATGCAAGGCAGTTTCTTGGACAAATGGAGAAACCTGAAGTTGACTATATAGACGGGTTATCTCCTGCAATTTCGATAGACCAGAAGACAACAAGCAGGAATCCGCGTTCAACTGTAGGCACCGTTACCGAAATATACGATTATCTCAGATTGCTGTATGCCAGGATCGGGATACCCCATTGTCACATATGCGGTAAGGAAATATCCCAGCAAACGGTGGACCAGATGGTAGACCATATTATGTCTCTGGGGGAGAGCACCAGAATTCAGCTTCTTGCCCCTGTAGTCAGGGGGAGAAAGGGAGAATACCACAAGCTGATTGAGGATGCCAAAAAAAGCGGATATGTCAGGATAAGGGTTGATGGCGAAGTTAGAGATATCAATGATGAGATAGCTCTGGATAAAAATAAGAAGCATACAATTGAAATAGTTGTTGACAGGATAGTCATTAAGCCCGAAATCCAAAAAAGGCTTTCCGAGTCTGTAGAAACGGTACTCCATTTAAGCAGTGGAATATTAGTAGTGGATGTCATAGGAAAAGAAGAAATTCTGATGAGCCAGAATTTCGCATGCAGCGACTGTGGTATCAGTATAGAAGAATTAACCCCCAGAATGTTTTCTTTCAATAACCCCTTTGGAGCATGCCCCGTATGCAGTGGTCTGGGGACTTTAATGAAGATAGACCCCGATTTGATTATTCCCGACAGGACAAAGTCCATTTCGGAAGGTGCAATAAGCATTGGCGGCGGTTGGAATGCTGGTAATGAGGAAGGGTATGCGAGGATGTATATGAACGCGCTGGCCAAGCATTATAATTTCAGTGTGGATACGCCTTTAAACAAACTTCCCTCAAATATTATAGACATTTTGCTATATGGCACAAAGGGCGAAAAAATAAAGATTAGCTATGAAAGAGGATATGGAAGCGGTTCGTTTGTTGCTCCTTTTGAAGGTATTATAAACAATATGGAAAGACGCTATAAAGAGACGCAGTCCGAAGGGATGAAGCAATATTATGAGGAATATATGAGCAGCAATCCCTGTCCTGAATGTAAGGGAGCCAGGTTAAAAAAAGAATCCCTTGCCGTTACGGTTGGAAATAAAAACATACATGAGCTATGCGACATGTCTGTTTGGGATCTTAAAGAGTTTTTTACAAATATAGAGTTATCCGAGCGCCATAAAATGATTGCACGTCAAGTGCTTAAGGAGATAAATGCAAGGGTTGGCTTTTTGGTTGATGTAGGGCTTGATTACCTGACACTTTCCAGAGCGGCAGGAACACTTTCCGGCGGAGAAGCCCAAAGAATCAGACTGGCTACACAAATAGGTTCGGGATTGATGGGGGTACTTTATATTCTTGATGAACCTAGCATTGGTCTTCACCAGAGGGATAACGACAGGCTTTTAACAACATTAAAGAGGCTACGTGACCTTGGAAATACTCTTATTGTAGTTGAACATGATGAGGATACCATGTATGCTGCGGACTATATTATAGACATGGGTCCGGGGGCCGGTATTCACGGTGGAGAAGTAATAGCTCTGGGAACTGTAAATGACATAAAAAAATCGGATACCTCCTTGACCGGTTTATACCTAAGCGGTAGGAAAAAAATCGGAGTACCTGAAAAAAGGCGAAAGCCGAATGGAAAGTGGCTGGAGATTATTGGTGCGAGAGAAAACAATCTTAAAAATATAGATGTTAAATTCCCGTTGGGTTTGTTCACCTGTGTAACAGGTGTATCAGGTTCAGGGAAGAGTTCCCTTGTAAACGAGATACTGTATAAGAAGCTTGCGGCCGACCTGAACAGGGCTAAAACCCGTGCAGGAGACCACGATTCTGTTAAAGGGCTTGAGCATCTGGACAAGGTAATAGATATTGACCAATCCCCAATTGGCCGGACTCCGAGGTCAAATCCGGCAACGTATACAGGCGTGTTTGATTTGATAAGGGAGGTCTTTACAGAGACAACCGAAGCAAAAGTCAGAGGATACAAGGCCGGCCGATTTAGCTTTAATATCAAGGGCGGTCGGTGTGAGGCTTGCAGCGGTGACGGAATTGTAAAAATCGAGATGCACTTTTTACCTGATGTCTATGTCCCCTGTGAGGTATGCAAAGGGAAAAGATATAACAGGGAGACCCTTGAAGTCAGGTATAAGGGTAAAAATATCGCAGATATTCTTGATATGACAGTAGAGGATGCTCTTGAGTTTTTTAAGAACATACCGAAAATACAAAGAAAACTACAGACATTATATGAGGTAGGATTAGGCTATGTGAAAGTAGGGCAGCCTTCAACTACACTTTCGGGTGGTGAAGCACAAAGAATCAAGCTTGCAACAGAACTTTCGAAGAGAAGCACCGGAAGTACAATGTATATATTGGACGAACCTACAACAGGGCTTCATATTGCCGATGTGCATAAGCTTGTCGATATTCTTCAAAAGCTGGCTGATGCAGGTAATACTGTAGTGGTTATTGAGCATAATCTGGATGTTATAAAAACATCTGACTATGTGATTGATCTGGGCCCGGAGGGAGGAGACAGGGGTGGCGATATTGTCGCAGAAGGTACTCCGGAAGAAATTATAAAGGTTGAGCAGTCATATACCGGACAGTTCTTGAAAAGGATATTGAAATAGGACCGAAAGTGAGATTAAAGTTTCTTATTAGAAAATCGTGGGGTCTGGATAGCTTGAAGAGCTGATATGGTTTTAATTAAAGTATAAAGTATTAATAAATAAGATAGTTAACTGTAAAATTGATGCTTCAAAATACCTTTTTTACAGGCAGCTATCTTTTTATGTTTATATATGTTGCGAAAAAGATTTTACATAAGCAAATGCAGATAAAGCATCTGCATTTGCAGGCTAAAAATGAATTTTTTTAAAACATATGAATCAATGTATATATCTTGTAATATCAAAATTGAATGTAAAATGTTTATTGAAAAATATATAGGTACTAAAGAATATATAACAAAATGTATTGTTTTATAATACTAATATGCTAGTATAGTAGTAAGTAAAGTATAAAAGTGACTTTCATCTTATACGCTATATAAAAGGTAAGACAAGCTTATTTGATAATTATAGCCAAAATGATGTTAATTAAATGTTAAGTTTATGTTAAGCAATATTGTATTGAAATTTACAATATTATATAATCAACTTAACAAAATTATTAATCTATAACGAAGAAGGGGATAGGTAATTATGTTTAGAGTAACTCCAAAGGAAGAAAAGTTCTTTGATTATTTTGTGGATGCTGCAGGAATTACATGCAAAGCAGCAGAACAGCTCGAAGATCTTATGGTTAACTATATAAGTATCGGTGATAAGGTTAAGATTATTGAAGAGACGGAGCATGAATGTGACAGATATGTACATAAAATATTCGAAGAGGTTAACGGTTCCTTTATAACTCCAATTGATAGGGAAGATATTCATTTAATTGCAAAGGAATTGGACAACATAACCGATGATATTGAGTCGACGGCTCACAGGTTCAACATGTTTAATGTGCGTTCTATTCCTGAGGATGCTATAAAAATGGTAAAGCTTATTACTGTTTCTACAAAGGAAGTCAAAAACCTTATGGTTGAGCTTAAAAATATGAAAAAGAGCAAAACACTGAATAATGTAATCATTGAGATAAATAGGTTGGAAGATGATGGGGATATTATTTTCAGAAATGCAATAGCTAAGCTGTTCGTTACGGAAAAAGATGCGGTTGAGGTAATTAAGTGGAAGGAAATATATGAATATCTTGAAAATACCCTGGATGCTTGCGAGGACGTCGCAAATATTGTAGAAGGGGTTGTTATGAAGCATGCTTGATGGTATTAGCTTTACATTGATACTTGTTGTGGTTCTAGCCCTGGTTTTTGATTTTATAAACGGGTTTCATGATACTGCCAATACCGTGGCAACCACTATTTCAACCCGTGTGCTAACGCCGAGTATTGCTATTTTTATGTCGGCTGTATGTAACTTTCTTGGCGCCTTCTTTAACCAGAAAGTTGCAGGCACAGTAGCGAAAGACCTTGTAGATAACACTATGATAGACACCAATGTTATTATATGTGCGCTGATTTCAGCTATATTATGGAATTTGCTTACGTGGTACCTTGCTATTCCCAGCAGCTCATCACATGCACTTTTCGGCAGTTTAATAGGTGCAACCATAGCATATACATCGGGGTTGCATGCTTTAAAGTGGTCAGGCATTCTTAATAAAGTTATAATTCCCTTATTTACTTCTCCGGTTATTGGTTTTGTACTAGGGTATATAGTTATGAATGCTTTAAATACGTTATTCAGAAAGGCATCTCCCAAGTTTGTGAATAAATCATTTTCGAAGCTTCAAATAGTATCTGCAGCAGTTATGTCTTTTTCCCACGGGAATAATGATGCTCAGAAATCTATGGGGATAATAACCATGGCTCTTATTGCGTCAAATATGAACAATGGACAGAGCGGCACTCAACTCTGGGTAATTGCGATTTGTGCTCTGGCAATGGCTATCGGTACTTCAGTAGGTGGTATGAGGATTATAAAAACTGTTGGATGCAATATTATGAAAATGTCACCTATTAATGGATTTGCGGCACAGACAAGTGCAGCGGTTGTAATAGAGACTATGACTCAATTTCACGCGCCCATAAGCACCACTCACGTAATAACTACTGCAGTAATGGGCGTTGGAGCATCTAAGAGGTTGTCAGCTGTAAGATGGACACTTGCAAAAAACATTGTTAAGGCATGGATATATACAATTCCTGTAAATGCAGCAATTGCAGCTGTCTTAACTATATTGTTCAAAAGTATTTTTATGTAGATGCATATTGTACATATTGTTCTATATAGCTGTAAATTAAATAAGTTATTTAAATGATAAATCAACCTGTGGCATAGCTAAGACATTAAGCTGTGATGCAGGTTTTTTATTTACCGGTAAATCTTATAATAATTATTTGGATACATTTAATAATATTATTTTAGGCTTTATTATGCATATAATGATGAAATACCAGTAAAATAATTAATATTGGTTTGCTGGTTCCGCTGCATAACAATTATTATAAGAAAGGAATAGGATTTATGTTTAGAGTTACTTCAAAGGAAGAGAAATTTTTTGATTATTTTGTTGATGCTGCAGCAATTACATGCAAGGCGGCAGAGCAACTGGAAAAACTTATGATGAATTATGTAAGTATTGGCAGCAAGGTAAAGGCTATTGAGGAGACAGAGCATGAATGTGACCAATGTGTACATAATATATTAGAGCAGGTGAACAAATCTTTTATTACGCCTATAGATAGAGAAGACATGCATTTAATTGCAAAGGAACTGGACAATATCACAGATGATATAGAGTCGACAGCTCATAGATTTACCATGTTTAACGTCGCTTCAATTCACGAAGATGCTGTAAAACTTACCAGACTAATCACTGTTTGTACAAAGGAAGTAAAAAGCCTTATGATTGAGCTCAAAAACATGAAAAAAAGCAAAGTACTAAGTGAAAAGATCATAGAAATTAATAGATTGGAAAATGAAGGAGATACTATTTACAGAAATGCAATTACCAATCTGTTTGCTGCTGAAAAGGATGCGGTTGAGGTGGTTAAGTGGAAGGAAATATACGAGTATCTTGAAAAAACTCTGGACGCTTGTGAAGATGTTGCAAATATAGTTGAAGGGGTTGTTATGAAACATGCTTGATGGTGTCAGCTTCGCATTAATACTTGTTGTAGTTCTGGCCCTTGCTTTTGACTTTATAAACGGATTTCATGACACGGCAAATACCGTAGCAACTACTATTTCGACTCGTGTGCTTACGCCAGGTATTGCTATTTTTATGTCGGCAGTGTGTAACTTTCTCGGTGCCTTCTTCAATCAAAAAGTTGCAGGGACGGTAGCACACGATCTTGTAGACAATACATTAATAGATACTAATGTTATTATTTGCGCGTTGATTTCATCAATATTCTGGAATTTGCTTACATGGTATCTTGCTATTCCCAGCAGCTCTTCCCATGCGCTTTTCGGCAGTTTAATCGGTGCATCCATAGCATATACTT